>JAISTA010000062.1 GCA_031272845.1 Oscillospiraceae bacterium | reverse complement strand
TACTACACCTCCGCGCAAATGGACGCGTACATGTCGCAAAAGGCCGACGCGGCAGAGCTCGCGGCGCACACAGAGAACAGCACGATTCACATAACCTCAAGCGAGCGGACAAAGTGGAACGATGTGCCCGCGTTTCCTCTTGCGGTGTCCAACGGCGGCACGGGCGCGACAGCCTCCGCAGGGACGGGCGGCGCGCTCGCTAACCTCTTCCCGGCCAATCTCGGCACCGGAATAGAGTGGGTGTCGGGATGGAAATCAAACTGGGCGGAGCCGGGCGCAGTGTCGATTGCCAACCTGATAAGCCTCATCGCCGCCGCGCTGCCGAGCGTTAAATACGCCGGCGTGACGATGACTGCCGGGGCGTACACAGCCGGGCAGACTATTTCTATCCCTTGGAGCTCTCTGCCGGGTGTGACCTCGGCTAACATGATAAACTACTCTCCATATAACAACGGCACGGTCGCGCCGCTTACCTTTGCGGGCTATAGCGGCAGCTATATTATTATCCGGGCACTGGCTGCCTTCACGGCGCAGGCGAACGCATCTCACTGGTTTTTTTACTGGGGATAGGGGGACAGATATGACAAATCAACTTTTCCCGACATTCCCGGTATCCCCGATTACAGCGGCGGACAACGCGCCCGCGCCTAAATTTCCGCGCGGATATCTTTTTGACTGCAGCAAGGGCGAGTTTGTACTTGACAGCGGTAAGACGCGGGAAGCCGACGAGACGGACACATGGATTCAGTGGTGCATTAAAGCTGCCTTGACGCAGCGGTACGCCTATCTTGCGTATTCACGCGGGTATGGCGCGGAGCTTGAGGAAGCTATGGCGCTCGGCGGCAGCGCGGCGCAGAGCGGGCTTGAGACAACCATCCGCGAGGCGCTGCTCGCCGATCCGCACAGACGTACGGCGCAGGTGAAGGACTTTGAGTTCTCCGTCGCGGAGGACAGCACAACGGTTAGCTTTACCGTTGTGTCAGAACGCGGCAAGGCCGAACGGCTTAACATTACAATTTAGGAGGCGCGGCTATGGCAGAGGCATACGAAAGCCCCGCAATTTTGCAGGGTCAATCAGCGGATGAAATACAGGCGCGAATGCTTGCGGTTATCCCCGATATTTACGACAAATCCGAGGGAAGCATTCCCTTTGACTTCACACGTCCGGCGGCGCTTGAAAAGGCCGAGACGATTGAGCTGACGCTGAGCGAGCTTGTGCGTATGATGTTTCCGCAATGGGCGCAGGGGCAATACCTCGATTACCACGCCCGCGCGGCGGGGCTTTGGCGGCGGCCGGCGAACACCGCAAGCGGCGAGGTTCTGATTACAGCGGTGCCGGGCACGGTTGTTCCGGCGGGGTTTGTGGTCGCGACGCCCTCAAACGGACTTACGGCAAGCGTTTTGTACAGGACGACGCAGGAGGCGGAGATAACCGGCAGCATTGACGATTCAGGAAACGCGTCTGCCGTTGTGAGTGTCATTGCTGTCTCACCCGGAGCTTCCGGGAACGCGGGAATCGGAACAATCACACTGCAGGCGCAGCCTATGCAGGGAATTGTGTCCGTCACGAATAGCGCCCCTATTACGGGCGGGACGGACGCCGAATCGGACGATTCCCTGCGCGAAAGGCTGCTTGATCTGCGCCTGTCGGACATCAGCTTTACCGGCTGTGATTCCGACTACGTGCGCTGGGCAAAGGAAATACCGGGAATCGGAAACGTCGTTGTCATACCTGAAGCAAACGGCGCGGGTACGGTTACGGTTGTGCTGCTCGACAGCACGGGCGCGCCGGCGAATACACAGCTCATAAACGACGTTTACGAGCACATCGTGTCGCCGGGCGACCGTTCAAAGCGGCTTGCCCCGATCGGGGCTATTGTGACGGTCACGGCTCCGGACACGGTTACGATTAACCTTGCGGCAGCCGTTGTTCTTGGGGATAATCAGGACCTCGGCACGATTACGCAGCGTGTCACGTCCGCGCTGGAGGCGTACTGGACTGAGGCGGCGGCAGACGGCGAGGTCAGATACTCTAAAATCGCGGGCATTTTGTCCTCAACGGTTGGAATCTCCGACTGGTCGGGGCTTACTGTCAACGGGACTTCCGCAAACGTGCCGATAGGCGACGACGAGTATCCGCAGGCCGGGACGGTGACGCTCAGTGAGTAAAATTATGTTCAGCGAAGCGGCCGCCCGCATGGCGGCGGATATTGACTTCTCATTTTATGATAAAAGCGAGCTTACGCAGTGGTTATTTGAGGCAATCGGCAGAGAGTACGACGAGCTGACGGCAATCGCGTGGTCGTTTTACTTGCAGCTGTCTCCGATTACCGCAACCTGGGCTATCGGCATATGGGAAAAATCAGTCGGCATTGCGCCCGACAGCACTACTCCGCTTGCCGTGCGGCGCAACGCCGTTATGGCACAGCTTACAAAGCGGCCGCCGCTCAGTCCGTACAAAATCGAGCAGCTTGCCGGTGCTTTTTGCGGAGAAACCGCGACGGTCACGGAAAATACAGACCCCTACACCTGCTCGATAAAGATAACCGCGACCTCCGGAATTCCGCTCGACCTGAACGGAGTTACCGCGCTTTTGCGGCGAGTCAAGCCGTCGCACATTACAATCAACGTCGCGGCGACAAACAGCTCTGCGATTGCCGTTTTTACGAATTTCAGCGTATTGGCAAGCATGGTTAAAAAATATTCGGCGCAATTTGCGTTTTAGGAGCATTATATGGCACTTTTTGATACACAAAGGGCAATGACCGCCGCAGGGTTAAATATGCTGTCTCAGTTCGGCAGCGGCGACAGGCTTGCTTTCACACGCGCGGCGGCGGGCGCGGCGGTTTCGGGCGGCAATTTAAGCAGCTTGACAAACGTCACCGCGCCGCAAACGGCAATGGACATTGCCGTTATACAGACGATTTCGTCCGGCGGGCGCGCCGTTACCGTGCAAAAAACCAACGCGGGCTTTTCAGCGGCGCAGACAGTAAAGCAAATCGGGCTTTTCGCCTCACTGAACGGCGGTGCGGAGGTTCTTTTTGCCGTCGCGCAGGATCCCGTCGGTGTTGTTATCCCTGCCGAGGCCGACACGCCCTCTTACGTCTTCGCGTTTGACTTTTTGTTCCCGTTTTCGGCGACAGATGACATTACAATCACCGTTTCCGGCGCGTTTGCGACGGCAGCTGACCTGACCTCCGAAATCGCGGCGCGGCAAAGCGGAGATAACTCGCTCACCGCGTCAATTACGGCGCTCGGCACACAAAAAGCCAATCAGAGCGACCTTTCCGCACACATCGGGAACACGGCAGCACACGTCACAGCCGCCGACAAGGCAAAGTGGAACGCTCTGCCGTCCGCAATTTCGGCATTTTTGTCAAACGGCATTTTTTACGCGGCTGACAATGACCTTCTCGTTTCGGCAGGAAGCGGCTTGGCCGTGAATGTGCAAAACGGTGCGGCGAATATATGCGGCTTTGTGTATAACCCGGGAAGCGGCTCACAGTCACTCGCGCTAGCTGCCGCAAACGCGAGCAACCCGCGCATTGACAGGGTTGTTATTCGGCTGACGGCAGCGGCGGCAACGGTTGCTCTTGCGGTGGTTGCGGGAGCTCCTTCGGCAAATCCCGCTGCGCCCGCGCTCACGAGAACAGCCGAGGTTTATGAGCTTGGTATCGCGGCAGTGCTTGTTCCGGCAGGGGCGGCGGCGCCCGGCACGATAACGGACACGCGCTTTGATACCAGCCTTTGCGGGGTTGTCTCTTCACTTCTGCCGACAGTTTACGCGTAGGGAGGCAAGCATGGCAACAGCAGCCTGTACAATTAACGGCATTGCATATTACGCGGGCAGCGGGCGCATACCGTCCGGAGTCGACACCTTCAGTTCGCCGGAGGATCGATCAACCTACGTCGGCAAAACGTCCGACGCAGAATACACGACTATCATAAAATTCACGGCACCCTCCGTTGCGGGCACGCTTGCAGGAGGTACGGTTACCTTTACGCTCCCGATTGTCATCGGCTCGGCGTACGGAAAGTCGTCAGTCACGGTGAAATACGCGGTATCGTCAAACGGCGACGGGGCGCAGGGCGGCAATATTATGCCCGCCGGCTTTGCAGGCGGCACGGTTACGTTTGCCGGTTTAACGGCATCAATTAAAAACATGTCCTTCACTTGCCCGGCTTTTAACCCTACACCCGGCGGCACGGTTTGGTATCTGTGGCTTACGAAAGCCGACAGCGCCGTTGCCGGAGACCTTGTGCAGATATACAAGGGGAGCAATCACGCGGCGACGCTTAACTACACGGCAGTGACGGCGGCGGGCGCGCCTACCGCCTGCTCGGTGAGCGCAACGCTAGCGGAGCGCCAGACTACGCTTTCGTGGTCTGGCGCAAGTGCGGGTGTCGGCAATAGTATTACTGGATATCAAATCCAGTACCGCGACTCGCCGGACAACTCCTCGTGGGGCGCGTGGACGGTGTTGTCCACGGTATCCATGACAGCGGCAAGCGGCAGCTTAACTGTCGATCCGCCCGCGACGCGCGGCTATTACCGGCAGTATCAGGTACGCACCCTCGGCAGCGCTGGAAGCGGATATTACTCCGCGTGGAGAGTGTCGAGCAATACGCTCCGCAGGAATACCCTGCCAGGCGCTCCTACGAGCGCGGGCTACAGCAAAGCTACGGTTAACAGAGGCGACAGTATCACCCTGTCGTGGAGCGGAGCCTCCGCCGGAACGAGCGCGATTGCAAAATACATACTGCAATACCGCACCAGTCCGAATGCTTCTGCGTGGAGCGCGTGGACGACCTACTCACAGCCCGTGACTTCGGCGGCGAGCGGCTCCATAACGTGGACTGAAACGGCTTCGCCGCTTTTGTATGTGCAATGGCAAATTCTCACGCAGGACGCGCTTGGAGCGCAATCCGCATGGAAAGCCGCCGGGACTTACACAATCGTGCAAATCGCTTGCGGCGCGCCGACGGCTTGCGCAGTCAGCGCAGAGCTTGCGGAGGGCAGCGCAACGCTGTCCTGGAGCGGTGCGTCGGCGGGCGGGACGGACGGCACAAACACCATTACGGGCTACGAGGTGCAATTCCGCGACTCGCCGGACAACTCGGCATGGGGCGCGTGGACTGCCGCGGGGACGGTGTCCGCGGCAGCGGCGAGCGGCAGCTTGACCGTCGCGCCGCCGTCTGCACGCGGGCATTACCGCCAGTTTCAGGTTCGCACTCTCGGTTCAGCGGGAAGCGGTTATTATTCCGCGTGGCTTTTGTCGAGCAATACCTTGAGAAAAAACACGCTGCCGGCTGCGCCGGATACTTTCACAGCGTCGCCTGCGTCGTATACGAGTGACGGAAGCATTACGCTTGCATGGAGCGGTATCGCCCCCGGAACGAGCGCGCTTGCACAGGCCGAAATCTCGAAATGCACAAGCGCGGGCGGCAGCGCGTGGGGTTCTTGGTCGGTCGTCTCAGCTGTCGGCACAACCGATACAAGCGGCAGCGCTTCGGACACAGCGGCGACATTGAGCGGCACCTGCACAAGGTACCGAATTCGCGTAAAGGACAGCCTTGGCGCGTGGTCGGCAAGCTACACGGAGTCAAATTCCGTGTACTGCGATTATACATCCGTGGGTGCGCCGACTGCCTGTTCTTTGGCCGCGACACTCTCGGAAACCGCTGTTCTGCTTTCGTGGAGCGGCGCTTCCGCCGGATACGGCAACGCAATCACGGGCTACGAGGTGCAATATCGAGACAGTGCGGACGGCAGCGCTTGGGGCGAGTGGATGAACTCCACGACAGTCGCTAACACTGCGGCAAGCGGCAGTCTCACGGTTTCACCGCCCGCTTTTCGCGGGTACTGCCGCCAGTTCCGGGTGCGCACCCTTGGCAGCGCGGGGAGCGGTTACTGCTCCGGATGGATTTTATCGGGCAATACCCTCCGCAGAAATCAAGCGCCGGCTGTGCCGCTCCTTGCGCCAACCGGCGGCGGCAGCTCGTTTAACCCGCGCCCGTTTGTACTCGGCACGGCGGACACGGAGCCGGACGGCAATGTCCAGACGCTCAAGGCGGCTTTCGGGACGCAGGCGATTGTGCAGCAGGCAATAGCTTCGGCAGGGCAAGCCTTTGCAGTGCGCCCTGCGGCAAACATTTCAGGACAGGTGCAGGTAACTATTTATATGACAGATTCCTTCGGCGTGAACAGCGGTTCTTCAATTCGCACAATTAAGGTTGACGGCGCGGACTTTTCCGCGATTATTCCGGGCAAAACGCGTGTTCGCGCGGCGCACGTCACAGAGCTGCGGTCTGCGATTGACAAGCTGCGGCTGTATTACGGGCTTGGGGCTTACAGTTGGACGCCGATTACTCCTAATGTCACGTCGACTGGCGACTGGGCGACGCATGTACTTGAGCTTCGGGCGGCAATCGGCGATATTATACAGACCGTGAACACGTTTGCGGCGGGGAGTATTCCCGCGCCTGCGTACACGGATATTTCGGACGGCGTACCAAAGGCCGCCGCGCTTACCGAGCTTCAGCAGCTGCTTTTGACTCTGTGAGCAAAGGAGGCACCATTGACAAAATCTAAAACGCACGCCTGCCCCGCCCCATACGGGCTCACCCGCGCAAAAAAACACTTGCAAAATCCGCAAAGGGCAGTATACTCGCGGTGCGTGGAGGCATAGTATGAGCTTAATCGCAAGCCTTGCGGACAAGCTGCCCGACATGCTTGCTATGCTGCTCACATCAGGCGGCGTGCTCACACCGCTGCTGCTGGACAGCCGCAAGCGCGCGCGGAAGCAAGACAAAATTGAGCTTGAGCTGGCCAAAATCAGCGACAAGCTTACCGGGATTACCGACGTGCTCGACCTCACAGCCAAAGCGACACTTGACAGCGTGCGCTACATGCTCTCTCGCGTTATACACACAGCACGCACGCGCGGTTACATCACGCGGTATGAGCTGAGCCTTGCGGAATCCGTGTACTAGCACTACAAGGAGCTTGGCGGCAACGGCTATGTGGACGGGCTCATGCGCGACTTGAGGACAATCCGCGTCGATGACGGCGTAGGCGAGCCGCCAAACCCACAATAAGGAGACTAACTATATGAAGTCAAGCTAAATTTTCAAAAAATCAGATGTAATTTTTACCAGATAGCGACAGTAAAAAACGGCATGACAACAAAGCCCCGAGCGAAGTGATTTTCAAAAAGCGAGGGGAGCGGCGACTGCGGTCGCCGGAGTTTAACGCATTGGTTTTCCGTGGGGAATGAAAAAGGGAACGGTATAAACCATTCCCCCGCAAACCTTAACCGCCGCTCAGGTCGCACTCCTGCGTTGCCCTGTCCTGCATGTTAAGGAAAAGCGGGATTAGTATTACCCGATTTGAAGCTGATAACTCTGATTTGTCTTCAGCAAATGAAAAACAACGCGAATCAATTTTTTGGTAACATGGGTCAATGCGACAAAATAATGCTTGCCCTTGGAAAGTTTCTTTTCCTGATACGCCGCAAAAGTTGGGTCGCGGTAAGCCACCAACCGTGCGGCTTGCATGAAGCCCCAGCGAAGATAGGTTGAGCCTCGCTTTACTGACGGCGTGAAAGTCGCGTTGTATTGCCCCGATTGATAAATTGCAGGATCAAGTCCCGCAAAAGCCTGTAATTTAGCGGGAGAAGAAAAGTTCTCGATGTTTCCGATTTCGGAAATGAGAATTGCGCCGAGAACGTAACCGATACCGGGGATTGACAGTATAGGCGATGCGATTTCGCGCATGATTTTCCTGATTTCCTTGTCAAGCAAGTCGATTTCGGTTTGCAGGTTTTGAATCAAGCGAATGGTTTGCTGAAGCTCAAAGCCGACAGCATGACTGTCAAGCCCGATGGAGTTTCGGGCAAGATTACGAATTTGTTCAGCCTTTTCCCTGCCGTATTTACCATGAGAGTTGGCGGATAACACGTTGGTTAAGCGAATAATATTCGCATTTGCAATATCCTTTGCAGTGGAAAACTCCGAAAGCAAAGCATAGCTCGACTTTTGATTGGCAGACCACACAACTCCCGGCAATTCAGGAAAGAGGACGGTGATGAGCCTTGAAAGTGATAATTTCAGCTTTGAACGCATGGCGACAAGCCGATGACGGCTGCGGGTAAGATTACGAAGCTCTGAAACGGGCAATACTGTTTGTGAATAGGACTTGTTTTCATCCGAAAACAGCAGTGTCGCCAAAAACTTGCAATCGGATTTATCCGTCTTTGTTTTCCGTAGACTTTGTGCCTTGCGCAGAAGATTTACCGAAAGCGGGTTGTAAATCCTAACGCACAGACGTTTTTGCAGTAAATAGTTTTGGAGATTGATGCTGTAGTGACCGGTGGATTCGAGCCCTATTCTTGCGTCCGAAAGGTCGCGTGTGCTCGAATACATACGGATTTCATCCATCAACTTCTCAAAACCCTGCTTGTCGTTTGTGAAAACAAAGGTTGATAATGCTTCTCCCTTCTCGTTCAGAATACAGCAGTCGTGCTTGCTTTTGGCAACGTCAATGCCGACATAAATCATAATAAATTCCTCCGAAAAAATGGTTTTGACGCCGCTTTAACTCCACCACTTCTGCACCTTTTAGCCTTGTCCGAGATAAAACGTCAAGCGTTATCTAACCAATCAAAAATCCAGTGCAGAGCTGTGGTTGTAGCCTCCAAGGAACCAGTCGGCTTACAGCCGCCGTAGACACGAGTACCAAGCCACAGCGTCTGCTGTTAGTATGGGGCTAACTTTCAAAAAATATCGAAAGGAATGTGTAATGAACCCCACTATTTCATTATACAAGGACACGAAAATGCAAGAAAAACACAAAACGCCCCCGTGTGCCGGCGAGGATGACTTAACCGCCGAAACCTTTGACGAGAACGACGACGGCCGCGACCCGTTGGAGATAGCCAATGAGTAACAGCCCGCTGGTAGTCTACACGCAAATCTCTCCGCACAAAGGGAATCTGGTCGGCAAGACGTACGTCCCCGCGCGGAACCACGTCATAGACACGATTACAATCCACTGCTTTGTCGGGCAAGTGACGGTTGAGCGTGCAGGGCAGTCCTTTAACGGAGCATCACCCAAATCCGCGAACTACGCCGTTGCCTACGACGGCAAAATTGGGCTGTACGTGGACGAGTGCGACCGCTCGTGGTGCACTTCGTCGGCTAACAATGACAACCGGGCGGTGACGATTGAGGTGGCAAGCGACAGCACGGCTCCATACAAAGTCACGGACGCGGCACTCGCCTCGCTGATTGCGCTGTGCGCGGATATCTGCCGCCGCAACGGGATTAAGGCGCTGCTGTGGCGGGGCGACAAGTCGCTTGCCGGGCAGGTTGACAAGCAGAATATGACCGTCCACCGCTGGTTCACGGGCAAGGCTTGTCCCGGCGACTATCTGTACAACCTGCACGGATATATTGCCGATGAGGTCAACAAAAAATTATTGGAGGACAGTATGGCATCAGAACAAACCCCCGCGTGGGCGGAAAAATACATAGCGTGGTGCAAGGAAGCTAAGGTCATGGTCGGCGACCCGGACGGCAAATTCCGCCCGAACGACAACGTTACGCGCGCGGAAATGGCGGCGATTGCGTACAACCTTGCGCATTTGCCCGACGACAAAAAATAAGGAGCTACAAATGAAGAAATTTGCAAAAGACTTGGCGGAGCGCGCCATAAAAACCGCCGCACAGGCCGCAATCGCGGCAATCGGCACAACCGCGCTGCTGCAGTCGGTGGACTGGCGTACTGTCGCCAGTGTGACCGCGCTCGCGACGATCATGTCCGTGCTGACGAGCATAGCCAGCTACAAGGTCGGCGAACCCGGCACTGCCTCGCTGGCGGGGAAGTAACACAAATGCACAAAAAGCCCCCTGCTGCGGCAGGGGGCTTTTTGCTGTGCGGCAAGACGCAGCAGCAGCCAGTCAGGTACGTTTGCTAAGCGCGGATTCGGCGTTTATGAAAAACAAAAGCCCTTGATATTAACGTAATATCAAGGGCTTCTATTTTGGCAGCGGATCTAGGATTCGAACCCAGACAAACAGAGTCAGAGTCTGTCGTGCTACCTTTACACAAATCCGCTAAAGCTTTATCGCTTAACAATAATAGCACATTCGGCGGCGGTTGTCAAGTACTGCGGAGGGGTAAATTTTATTTTTTTATTAGAATGTTGCGGGAGGGACGTAAAAAATCGACAAAATAGCGCTTGATTATTTTGTCGAAACATGGTATACTGCGTTTGAAGTAATATTTTCACTGATATACGGGCTTTTGTTGGACAAAATGATAAGGAAAACAGGTTTTCACGGAACTAGCCGAGCTGCCGCCGAAGCGATTATCGGCAGCCGTCGCTTTAAGGCATCAGAAAAAAGCACGGAATGGCTTGGACGCGGCATTTATTTTTACCTCAAGCACGGAGACGCGAATACTTGGGGCGGCAGTGCCGGCGGTGCGGATAAAGTGGTGATTTCCGCGCTGATTTCATACACTAGTAAAGAATACATCGATTTTGATTCGGCTAAAGGAAAAAAGCTTCTTGATACCGCGCTTTTTTCTATTATGGAGGAGGCAAATTCCAGAGGCATAG
>JAISTA010000041.1 GCA_031272845.1 Oscillospiraceae bacterium | reverse complement strand
CGCCCCAAACAGAGAACTTTTAGTTCCCGCCTTAAGATTTCCGTATAAAAGAACACCAACGTCGCCGCAAACTCAAAGCAGCCGCCCAACGCAGTCCCCCGCTCCGGAGGATCACTCCGCCAAGGCCTGCCGAATCAACTCCTCCACCGTCAGGGCGTTCACATCCAGCTTCCGCAGAATCCCGGCGACCTCACCGGGCGTGTAGCCTAGAGCGGCAAGCGCCAGCGCGGCCTCCTCGGCCTTTTGCCCCGGGTTCGGGAAGGCGGAGGACGAAAAAGCCCCGGCCTGTGCGGAAAGTCCGCTGTCCTTTGCCATTTTGTCCTTTAATTCAAGTATAACCCGCGCGGCGAGTTTTTTACCAATGCCGGGAACGCCGGTCAAAACGCGCTCGTCGCCGGAGGCGATTGCGATCGCGAGCCCAGCCGCGTCTACTGACGACAGAATCGCAAGGGCGACCCTTGTCCCGATTCCCGATACGGTCAGCAGCAGCTCAAAACGCCGCTTTTCGGAAAGCTCCGAAAAGCCGTACAGCTCAAACGCGTCCTCCCGGACGTAATTGTAGACGTACAGCCGCGATACGGACCCGACCGTAAGGCTTGAGAGAGTGCGCGCGCTTGCGCGCAGAGCGTAGCCCGCGCCGTTTATGTCAATTACGGCAAGACCGTTTTCAATCAGAGCAACCTTGCCCTCAAGATAATAAAACATTGCTTATTTGCCCTCAGATTACGCGCACAGGCGTGAAATTAATATTGTCGGCCGAGACGAGGCTGTAGGAAATCCCGCCGACGGGCGAGCGCGGCGCGAGCTTTTTGTGCTTTCCGTGGACGTGTCCGAAATAGCAGCGGCGAATTCCGTATTTGTGCAGAACGGCTATCATTTCGCTGTTCGCGTCGCTGCCGAGAACCGGCGGATAGTGCAGAAAACAGAGCGTTTCGGCAAAGCTCACGCCTGTTTTTGCGCTGTGATCACTTGCGGACTTCAGCGAGTTTTCAAGGCGGATTACCTCGCGCGCGGAGACCTTTATATTCAGGGCGATTTCCTCATCCGTGAGCTTGCCCGTGCCTGTCTCGGGATTCAGCCAGCCGCGCGTTCCGCAGACTGCGACGAGCCCCGCGTCAGTTTCAATTTCGTAGTGGTTGTTGTTTAATATCGCAAAGCCGGCAAGACTGTTTTCTTCAAAAAAACGGCGTGTTTTTGCCGCCGTTTCAAACCAGTAGTCGTGATTGCCCTTGAGAAATATTTTTTTACCCGGCAGCGCGTCTATAAACCGAAAGTCCTCAAGCGCCTCGCGGATATTCATTGCCCACGAAATATCTCCGCAGAGGACGACGGTGTCCTCCGCCGCAATTCCGGCGGACGCGAAGCCAAGCCGGATTTTTTCGACATAGCCCTCCCATTCGCCTCCGAAAACGTCCATCGGCTTTGGAAGAGACAGCGAAAGGTGCAGGTCGCCGACGGCGAAAATACTCATATCAAGCCTCCTGCATAAATGCCGTGATTTCCGCAAATAATAACCGTACTCCAACTAAAATGAGGTACAAGTAATGTCTGATAAGGATTACAAATGTCAGGGAACAATTTTCAACCCCGCAGCGGGTGACAGTGACGCCGGGAGCGGCAAGCAGTGGGATTCTTCCCTGAAGAAAACGCGTCTTTCCGGCGTTATCTGCGACGTTACCGGCTGCCGGTTTCACGACGCGGTAAACTGCTGCACCGCGCACAATATTCAGGTGCAGGGGCCGAATGCGGGAACGTCCTCCGGCACGTGCTGCGACACCTTTGCGCCTATGCAGTAGCCTTTTTCTGCAGAAAAGGCTGTCGGAAATCACTCAGTCTGCTGTTATTTAAGACGGCAGGCTACATATTTGACAAAGCAGCCCTTGCCGCCGCCGCGACTGTTTTCGCGTCGCTTATCTCGCCGTTTGCGACAAGCGCTAAAAGCTCCGTTAGGGGCATTTCGACCGTTTCGACGAATTCGTCCGTATCCGGGTGTGTTTCGCCTGGTGTAAGTCCGGAGGCGAGAAAAAGGTACAGCCGCTCGTCTGAATAGCCGGGGGTCGGGTAGATAAAGCCGAGGTCTGTCCAATTTGCGGCCTCATACCCGGTTTCCTCCGAAAGCTCGCGCTTTGCGCAGTCAAGCGGGATTTCTCCGCGCTCAAGCTTTCCCGCAGGAATTTCAAGCAGCTCCTCTCCGACGGGATAGCGGTACTGCCGAACTAAAACGGCCTTATCGTCCCGCGTCAGTGCAAGTACGCCGACACCGCCGGGGTGCTCGACGACGACGCGCTTTGCCGCGTGGCCGTTTACAAGCTCCACATCGTCCAGCCGTACCTTGAGGTACTTTCCGTCGTATTCCAGCTGACCGCCTGTTCTTTTTTCAAAGAATTTGCTTTGCACTACGAGCCCGCCTTCTCCTTGGAGCGCGCGCGAAGCCGCAGACTGTGATCCAGAATCGACTTGCGCAGACGCAGATTTTGCGGGGTGACCTCCAAAAGCTCGTCGTCCGCGATGAATTCAAGGCACTGCTCAAGGCTGAGTACCCTGTGCGGCACAAGGCGCAGCGCGTCGTCCGACCCGGAGGCGCGCGTGTTTGTCAGCTGCTTTTTCTTGCAGACGTTGACCGTAATATCCTCGGATTTCGGCGAAACGCCGACGATCATTCCGGCGTAAACCTTTGTGCCCGCGCCGATGAACATCTGACCTCTGTCCTGCGCGGCAAACAGGCCGTATGCAACCGCAACGCCTGTTTCAAACGAGACTAGCGAGCCTGTTGCGCGGCGGGAAATTGCGCCCTTAAAGGGCTCGTAGCGGTCGAACACGGAGGCGAGGATGCCCTCTCCGCGCGTGTCTGTCAAAAATTCGCTGCGGTATCCGAAAAGTCCGCGCGACGGCACCAGAAAGCGCAGCTTTGTGCGGTTTCCGACGGGCGTCAGGTCAAGCATATCGCCGCGCCGTGAGGACAGCTTTTCGATAACGGCTCCGGCGGACTCCTCCGGAACGTCCGCTATGACAAGCTCAATCGGCTCGTGAAGCACTCCGTCTATCTCCTGCGTCAGAACGCGCGGAGGCGAGACGGAGAACTCAAAGCCCTCGCGCCGCATTGTCTCGATCAGTATCGACAGGTGCATTTCTCCGCGCCCGGCGACCTTATACGCGTCGCTGTTTTCCTCCTCCGTGATTTTCAGCGAGACGTCCTTGAGCGTTTCGCGCGTTAACCTGTCGCGTATTTGGCGGGAGGTTACAAACTTGCCCTCGCGCCCCGCAAACGGAGAATCGTTGACCGAAAATGTCATTTCAAGTGTCGGAGCCGAGATGCTGACAAACGGCAGCGGCTCCGGCTTTGACGTGTCGCATATCGTGTCCCCGATTGTAATGTCAGGTATGCCGGAAAGAGCAATAATATCGCCGGCCGCCGCCGTTTCAACGGGAACGCGCGTCACGCCCTCGAACTGAAACAGGTTCACGGCCTTTGCGCGAACAGGCGCGCCGCCGTCAGCATAGCTGACGACAGCTACGTCCTGATTCTTGCGTATTGCGCCGCGCTCAATTCTGCCTATCGCGATTCTGCCGACGTAATCGTTGTAGTCGACCGAGGAAATCAGCATTTGCAGCGGCGCGTCGTCCTCGCCAGTCGGCGCGGGGATGTACTGGAGTATCGTCTCAAAGAGCGGGGAAAGATCCGTCCCTTCGATTTCCGGCGAATACGACGCAATTCCGCGCCTTGCGGAGGCGAAAATCATCGGACTGTCAAGCTGCTCGTCCGTCGCGTCAAGCTCTAATAAAAGCTCCAGAACCTCGTCTATAACCTCTTTGATCCGCGCGTCCGGACGGTCGATTTTGTTGACGACGACGATTACCCTGTGACCCAGCTCAAGAGCCTTGCCGAGAACGAAGCGCGTCTGCGGCATAGGCCCCTCCGCCGCGTCTACAAGCAGCAAAACGCCGTTTACCATCTTCAAAACGCGCTCGACCTCGCCGCCAAAGTCGGCGTGTCCCGGGGTATCGACTACGTTGATTTTTGTGTCTCCGTACCGCACCGCCGTGTTTTTGGCTAGGATCGTAATCCCGCGCTCGCGCTCTAGGTCGCCGGAGTCCATAAAGCGCTCCGCAACGTCCTGATTGTCGCGGAAAACACCGGACTGCTTCAGCATTTCGTCTATAAGCGTGGTCTTGCCGTGGTCAACGTGGGCGATAATCGCAATGTTTCTTAAGTTACTCAAAATGTTTTTATGCTTGCGGCCCTTGAGCCGCGCAAACTCCTAAATTCTCTGTATTTTTTTGCTGAACGGCAATTGCCGCACATGTTCTTAGTTTAATATCGACTTAACGGCCTCGTCCAGCTTGCTGACGTCCTTGCCGCCGCCCATTGCCATTTCAGGCTTGCCGCCGCCTGAGCCGCCCGCTATTGCCGCCGCCTTTTTGATAATGTCACCCGCGCGGTAGCCCTTTTCGATCGCCGTCTTGCCGCATACTGCCGCAAAGGAGATTTTGTCGGCAGTTGCAACCGCGAGCAGTGCCGCAACGTCGTCTGACGCGGAGCGCAGCGCCTCAACGACTGCCTTTAGGTATTCTCCGTCGCCGTCTAAAACGGCGGAAATTATCTTCACGCCGTCTTTTTCTATAGCGGCTTCAATCAGGCCTTTCGCGTGACCGGAAGCGTCAGCCATTTGCCGCCGGCGCAGCGCAAGACGCAGCTCGCGTGTTTCCGCAACCGCCTTTTGCGCCGCGATTGTGACCTCGCCCGCCTGTGCGCCGAGAGCTGCCGCAACCTGCGAAAGCGCCTCGCGCTCTGCGTTGTACGTCTCAAGCGCCGCAAGTCCGACGACGGCCTCGATTCTGCGCACTCCGGCGGACACCGAGTATTCCGCCGTAATGCGGAACGACCCTGCCTGCGCTGTGTTCGCCAAATGCGTTCCGCCGCAGAACTCCAGCGAATCGCCCATTGACACAACGCGAACCGTCGCGCCGTATTTCTCACCGAACAGCGCCGTCGCGCCGAGCTTTTTCGCGTCCTCAACAGGCATTTCACGCACACAAACCGCGTGACCCGCAAGGATTGCGGCGTTGACCTCAGTCTCGGCCGCGCGAAGCTCCTCGGGAGACGTCGCCTGAAAATGCGTGTAGTCAAACCGAAGCCTGTCGGCCTCGACAAGCGAGCCCGCCTGATGTATGCCCGCTCCGAGCAGCTTAACAAGCGCGCTTTGCAGCAGGTGCGTCGCCGAATGCGCGCGCTGTATTGCCTGACGGCGGTTTGCGTCCACCTCCGCCGTAACGCTGTCGCCGACGGCAAGGCCCTTGCCGGACACGATTCTGCCGCTATGCAGGAACTTTCCGCCTTTAGTCTTGCGTGTTGACTCGACTAAAAATACAGTTTCGCCGTTTGCCGAGACAATCCTGCCGGAGTCTCCGGACTGCCCGCCCATTTCGGCGTAAAACGGGGATTTATCCAGAACAATAATCCCCTCTCCCGCGACAAAGGCGCTTACCTCGCTGCCGGACACAGCGTTTATCACGGCAGCCTGACCGCTAAGCGAATCGTAGCCGGTGAACTCAGTTACCTGCGTATCGCCGAAGTCAAAGCCCTCCCACGAAACATCGCCTACTGTCTCTGCGCGCGCGCGTCTGGCGCGTTCGCGCTGCGCCTTCATCTCCGCGTCAAAGCCATCGCGGTCGAGACTAAGCCCCGCCTCAGCGGCGAGCTCCTCCGTGAGGTCATACGGAAAGCCATAGGTATCGTACAGCAAAAACACGTCTTTTCCGGCGAGCTGTGCGCTGTTTTGCGTCTTCGCGGCGGCAAAAAAGCCGTCCAGAATCGCGAGCCCGGACTCAAGCGTGCGCGAAAACGACTCCTCCTCCGCGCGGATTACCTTTAATATAAACTCCGCGTGCTCCGCGACCTCGGGATACGCGTCTTTGTTGTTTTTAATGACGGTCTCGGCGACGTCGCTTAAGAAAACGGTGCGCCGTCCGAGCAGCCGGCCGTTTCGCGCGGCGCGGCGCAAAAGCCGCCGCAAAACGTAGCCCCGCCCCTCGTTTGACGGCAGAACGCCGTCTGAAATCATCATAACAGAAGCGCGGATATGGTCTGTGATAATGCGCAGCGACACGTCGGATTTTTCGGACTGACCATATGCCGCGCCCGTGCACTCCGAGATTTTTTTTGTTATGGCGACAATTGTGTCGACCTCAAAAAGACTGTTCACGCCCTGGCAAACGACAGCTAACCGCTCAAGTCCCATACCGGTGTCGATATTTTTCTGCTTGAGCTCGGTATAATTGCCCGCACCGTCATTGTCAAACTGGGTAAAGACGTTGTTCCAGATCTCGATAAACCTGTCGCAGTCGCACCCCGGGCCGCAGTCCGGCGAGCCGCAGCCGTACTGCTCTCCGCGGTCAAAGTAGACCTCAGAGCAGGGTCCGCAGGGTCCCTGGCCGTGCTCCCAGAAGTTATCCGCCTTGCCGAGACGCGTGATTTTCTCTGCGGGAATGCCGATTTGCTTGTTCCAAATCTCAAAGGCCTCGTCGTCCTGCTCATAAACGGACGGATACAAAAGCTCCGCCGGCAGTCCGACTGTTTCGGTGAGAAATTCCCAG
>JAISTA010000018.1 GCA_031272845.1 Oscillospiraceae bacterium | reverse complement strand
TCGGCGAATGCCGCTTTTATTTCGATTCTTTTGTGCTTGACTCCAAGATTGCCGGAATCGGCATCTGCGGCAACACAGGGGACGTTTGCGCAATGCCGGCTATTACGGCGACGTCGAGCGGTATTTCCATCGGAGGCACAATCGACTCGATCAACCGCTACACGACGGACGGTTCGAACCCGAAAACAAGCGCTACGGCGCTGAATGTTACCGGCGGAGCGACCACAACGCTTGCGCTGTCCGGTCCCACCAGCATCAGAATGTACATTATTGCGAACAACCATCGTGTTGATTCCGGCGTAACCGACTTTTACTACGCAGGCTAAGGATAGGCTCATATGACGACGGTTTCAGAGATTTTTACAGCGGCCTGCGCCTTAATAGACGCGCTTGACCCGCGAACCGGCTCCGCCGTGTCCGCCGAAAACCGTGACTATGCTGACCGCGCGCCGCACATTCTGACGGTTCTTCTGGGTGAGGTTTTGCCGTATTGCGAAGCGGGCAAGTCCGAAACGCCCAGAGTCTTTTCCGCAATGGGAGATACGCTCTACCTTGAGGACTTTATCTGCAAAACCATTCTGCCGCAGGCGCTGGCGGCGCGTCTTCTCATAGACGAAAACCCCTCTGCCGCAGCTTTTTTTGACGCGAGCTACAAGACGGCTTTGCGCGACGCGCGCTCCGGCGAAAAGGGACGGTTTGAGCCAATAGAGGACGTTTACGCCTAGCGGGCCTTTTCCGCCTATCGCAACAGCCAATCGGCAAACAGGAGAAAACGCGGGCCCGCGTTGTATTTGCCGCACGCCGCTTTGCTTTGCGGGAGCAAAGCAAAGCGGCGTGCGGCGGTGTGCGCCGAAATTCGGCGCGTGCCGCAAAGCGCTGTATTGCGCCGCGCGGGCTTGCTGTAAGGAATATGAAAAAAGGACTATTTGAAATTAAAAAGTGGAGCGGGCTTAACGAATCCGCCGGAAGCTCAGACGAGCTTTTGGCGGGTCAGGCCCGCGAAATGAACAACTTCCGCATTTCTCCGGACGGCAGTCTTGTGACGCGCCCCGGGGTGAGGACGATTCCTGACCCGGATATGGAGTGGTCAGCCACAAAAAAGGGTGTTTACTGCGGACGCGTCGGCGTCGGCACCGCCGGGTTTGACGACGGGATGGAAATTGTTATCCACGGGCTGGATATGCCGTACACGGTTTTTCAGCCCGGTGCGCCGCTCGGCACAAACGCCGGGCGCGAGGTCGTTTTGTTCGCGATGGCGGGCAAGATATACCGGTGGGAGCCCACGACGGGTGCGGCGTCAGACATCACGGCGGAAAACCTTGTGATTTCGGGCTCGAACGTCAGCTTTTTCGGCTTTGAGAACAAGGTGTATATTCAGGACGGTGAAAAGTACTGCGTTTGGGACGGAGAAGCTCCGGTGCACGAGGTTTCCGGCTATGTGCCCACAGTGTTTACAGCGATGAGCCCCTCCGGAGTCGGAACCGAGCTTGAGCCGCCAAATTTGCTGACGCAGCTGCGCAAATGCGAGTACATAAACTGCAGCGGCACGACGGCTTTTACTCTGCCTGAAAAGGGCGTTGCGCAGATCACAAGTATTGTGAAGCACACAAACGCGGGCGGCACGGCGGCAGTTACCGGCTTTTCGTTCAACTCCGCCGCCGGAACGTTTACCTGCCCGCAGATGACGGACGCTGTAAGGCTTGTTGTGACCTACAGAATTCCGGGAGATTACTCCGACACGGTTAAGAAAATGCGGTTTGCCGAAATTTTCGGCGGCGCGCAGGACTCTCGGCTGTTTTTATACGGCGACGGCACGAACAACGTCATCTACACAGGGCTTGACATTAACGGAATGCCGCGCGGAGACTATTTTCCGGCGCTCAACACGCTGTCTGTCGGCGAAAACAACACGCCCGTCACCGCGCTTTGCCGCCACGGAACGCGCCTTGCGGCCTTCAAAACCGCCTCCGCCTATGAAATTGACGCGGAGCTCACGGAGCTTGCCGGCGGCAAGCTTATTCCCGTTTTCACAACGCGCCCCGTTTCCCGCAACATCGGCAACGAGGTTCCGGGTGAAGCGGAGCTTGTTGACAATAAGCCGCGAACGCTGTTTTCAAACGCCGTTTACGAGTGGAGCGCGGCCTCCGGCGGAGCCGGTATGACGGCGGACGAGCGTATTTGCCGCAGTATCTCGGAGAGGGCGCACAAGACGCTTACAGGCGCGGGTCAAAGCAGCATTCACGTTTTCAACGACACGGCAACGGGAGAATACTACCTGCTCGGCGTTGGTAAAACGGTTGTGCACAACTACCGCCTGGACGTGTGGTACGCGTATGACTGGAGCATGCAGTTTATGTTCCGCTACAGGGGCGAGCTGTTCGGCATACTTTGGAACGGGGATTTTGCGCACATTTCGGACGCTTACCGGCGCGACGGCGACAAGCCGATCTTAGCACGCTGGGTTTCCGGCGCAATCTCGTTCGGTGCGGACTTTTTGCGCAAGTATTCGGCCGCCGTGTTTGCCTCGCTCGTGCCGCGTCCGTCAGGCGGGGTGCACATCAGGCTCCGCACAGACCGGCATACAGACGTTTTCGAGCGCGGCTTCGGCTGCGGACGGTTTCTTTTTGAAGACGTCAGCTTCAGCGCGTTCAGCTTTAACACAAGCGATATGCCGAAGCAGGTTCGCAGCCGTGTTCGGGCGCGGAAGTTCAGCCTGTGCGAGCTGGAGCTGCGCTCCGGCGAAAACGGCGGGGCGGCCGAGGTGTCCGGTCTCGGCATAGACGTCGGCTTCGGCGAAAAAATATAAGGAGAATAATCATGCTACAACTGACACAGCTTTCGGGCAACCTGAATTTTATATCAGAGCTGTCTGACGAGCCGAATATTGACGAGTGTCTTTCCGCCGACCAGCTAAAGGCGAAGTTTGACCTCGCGGGAAACACAATAAAGCAGTACATCAACGGAACGCTGCTGCCGCAGCTTGTAAACGGAATTGAGACCGAGCTTTTGCAGGCGACTACCCCGATAGCGGCCGAGGCCTCGGCCTCAAGCGCGCAGCTGAGCTCGTCTCTTTCCTCGCTTTCGGCGACGGTCACGGGAAACTACATGAACCTTTTGACGATGTTTGCTCAGATGACGGACATTCTGCACGCCCGCATTGACGCGCTGGAAGCGCAGCTCGGCTCGTAACGGAGGCCGCCATGACAGACATTCAGGGCTTTGCCGAGGTTATATCCGCAATCGGCCTGCCGGTTTTTATCGCGGCGGCTGTTACGGCGCTCGGCGCAAAGTACATACCGAAATTCCTCGACCTGTGGATTGAGTCGCGCCGCGATATGGCGGAGGCGGCGACAAAATCCGTTGAGGTCGCGGCGAGATGCGAGGTTGCGCTGCGAGACACAGAGGAGACTATGCAAAACTGCGTCAGGGTGACGGAGCGGGTTATAAGCATGATTGACGCGCTGACGCAAAAGCTTATAGGCAAATGAGCGCAAGCACAAAAACACGCGGTTTGATTATATAATGAAGCATATACCACTTTACAGGTGACAAGAATGAACACAGCGGCAGAAACGCTCCTGAAGGTCGCGCTCGGCTTTGAGGGAGTGTACGAAAATCCGAAAAACTCAAACAAGGTTATCTTTAACACACACTATTACGGCTCGGAGGTTTCGGGAGACAACTATCCGTGGTGCGCCGTTTACGTCTGGGACGTGTTCCGCATTGCGGGGCTGTCTCATCTCTTTTACGGCGGCAGGAAAACCGCCTCGACGACCGCAATCCTGGCTTACGCAAAGCAGCACGGTCTGTTTGTGCAGAAAAGCGAGAGGTTTCTTCCCGGAGATGTTATCATCTTCAATTGGTCGAACAGAACCGACTACGCGGAGCACGTCGGCATTGTGCTTGAGGAATCCGGCGGGATTGTTCAGACAGTTGAGGGCAACTCCGGCACAACCGCCGCCGCAAACGGAGGCGCTGTTTTGCGGCGTGCCCGCGCAAAGGACGCGACGGTGCTCGGCGCGTACCGCCCGCCGTATCCGGAGAGTGTTCCGGCATTTTCAGAACTTGCAAAAGGAGACGCAAACGTGACGCTTGAGGAATTCGGGCTTCTTATGGAGCAATATCAGAGAAAAAACGCACAGGGCGAGAACTATTCTCCCTGGGCGAAAAACGCCGCCGAATACTGCCTTAAAAACGGCATTGTAATGGGCGACGGCAGTGGAAACTACGGCTGGCGCAGCTTTGTGACCAAAGAAGAGGTCGCGTCTATGCTTATGCGGCTTCGCGGATAACCGCGCGGCGGCCGGGATTTACAAAGGAGACAAAATGTCAACAACAAGCATACCGAACATCACCGATTACCTGAACGACATATATGACGCAAAGCGGCGCGACGCGGTGGAACAGCTGAAATACAGCTACAGTCAAAACGCGCAGCGCATTGCGGCGGACAACGCGGCGGTTGACGCGCAGTATAAGCGCGACGCGTCGCAGCTACAGGGTGAGCAGGCGATACAAAACCTGAATCTGAACGAGTACGCCGCGGCAAAGGGTCTCGGCTCCGGTGCGGCGGCCCAAATACGCGTGTCGTCTGACAACGCGTATCTCGGCCGGGGTCGGGCCTTGGCCGATAACGCGGCGGCGGCGCGGCTCCAGCTGACTCAGCAGTCTGACAAGGCGCTGGCGGACTACGCGGCGGGCACACAAAAGGCGCTTACCGAAAATGAAGCGGCGCGGGCAAAGTCCCTGCTTGACGCGGACAAGCTTATGCTGGACTGGTACAAGGCCACAAAGAAAAAATAGCAACAGGGGCGGAAATAATCCGCCCCTGATTTTTTATAGTCCGCTTTTTTCGCACTGCCGAAACGCAAGCCCCGCGCGTCTGGATTTTAGAACCTTATTCATAGCCGTTTGAATACTGGTTCTTTAGTTTTTTCCGGCGGCCAGCGGCAGCGTTACCGTAAACGTCATCCCCTGGCCGTTCACGTTATTTTCCGCGCGGATTCTGCCCTTGTGCAGCGCAACGGCCTCATATGCAATTGAAAGTCCCAGCCCGGAGCCGCCTTTTTTGCGCGTTCTGGCCTTATCCACGCGGTAGAACCGCTCAAAAAT
>JAISTA010000184.1 GCA_031272845.1 Oscillospiraceae bacterium | reverse complement strand
GAAAACGTCCGGCGGGCTGCCGTTTATCGGGAACGCGGTTTTGCAGGGGCTGGACTGGGTCTCGTTTCAGTGCCTGTGGCCGTGCGAGTTTGCGTCGAGCGGGCGGCCGTGTGAATTCTGCTTTTCCGGCGCTGAGCATCAGGCGCTTGCCGCGAAAAACAAGCCGCTGCCGTGCGCCGTTTCCGCTGACGATGTGCACGAAATTGTGCGGTACGCGCAGGAGAATTGCGGTGCGTCCGCCGTGCAGCTCACGGGCGGCTCGACCTTTGACGGCAGGCGCGAGGCGGAGCATATTCGCGCGTACCTCGCTGCGCTTAGCGGCCTTGACTTAGAGGAGCTGCTGCTCTACATCACGCCGCCGTCCGATACCGCGGCGGTGGACGAGTATTTTTCTTTGGGCGCAAGCCGAATTGCGTGCAGTCTGGAGGTGTGGGACACCGAGCACGCGGGCCGCATAACGCCCGGAAAAATCGAGTGTACCACGCGCCGCCGTCATCTGGACATTCTGGAGTACACAGCCGAAAAATTCGGCGCGGGTACGGCTTTTTCGAACTTTATTATCGGGCTGGAGCCGTTTGAATCGCTCCAAGAGGGCGCGGAATACCTTGCCGAGCGTGGGATTATACCCAGCGCGTCCGTCTGGATGCCGATGGGACGCCCCGTTATGGGCAGCATGAACGCGCCGGAGCTTGATTTTTACCGGCGCGTAATCGACCTGTTCGGCGAGCTTTACGAGAGGTATAAGCTTGAACCCGCCGGATGCTGCGGACTGAATGTTTGTATTGAGAGGGACATATGGAGATTGCGAAACCCGGCGGCTGTTTAATCTGCGGCGCGCCGCTTGAATACCGCACGGCGGCGGGCGTGCACAAATGCGCTCTGTGCGGCAGGGCGTTTACGTCGGCTATTGTGTGCGGACGCGGGCACTACGTTTGCGACAAGTGCCACGCTGACGGCGCGATTGCCCCCGCAAAGGCGGTTTGCCTGAGGTCGCGGAGCCGCGACCCGTGGAAAATTGCGCTGGAGATTATGCGTCTAGGCGGCGTTAATATGCACGGGCCGGAGCACCACATAATCGTCGGCTTCGCGCTCGCTGCGGCCTACTGCAACGCACCGGGTGTGCGCTTACAGCTGCCGAAAATGCTGAACACAATTGAAAAGCGGGCGGAGAAAATTCCCGGCGGCGCATGCGGCTATTGGGGAGCCTGCGGCGCAGCGCTGGGCACGGGCGTGTTTTTGAGCGCGGCGATCGGAGCGACTCCGCTCGGCGGCGGCAGGCTGTGCAATCAACTCACGGCGCGGTGCCTTGCGGCAATAGCCGCAGTCAGCGATGTGCGCTGCTGCAAGCGAAACGTCGGGATTTCGCTGCGTGAGGCGGTTGCTTTTTTGAGGGAGGAAGGCATTGCGGAAATGGATGCGCCGCGAATCGTATGCGAGTTCAGTTCTCGAAACAATGAGTGTATCGGCAGCGCGTGTCCGTGGCGGCAGGTTGAATGAGGTTTTCGCGCAGCGCCCGGGGTGCGGATGTCGGTCTCGGTGTGGATTGTAAAAATGTGCAAATGTGCTTGTTGCCCCCCCCGGCATTTGACAAACGCGCGGTTATGCTGTATAATACATTAAAGTATCCTGTACATCTATAAGGAGACGAATTATGACTTCAAAAATACGTGTGCGTATTGTTACGGCCGCGATCGTTATCATAGCGCTTGCGCTGGGCTTCGGCGCGGGCTCGCTTATCGCGGCAAGCTCTGACCCAGGCTCGTCCGGCGATCCGCTTGTTTCAAAGGACTATCTGGACAACACCTTTCGTCCTCAGCTTGAGGCCGCGTGGGACGCCGCTATTGCCGCGCGCGAGGCGCAGCTTGAGGCAAACCTGCAGGCAAAGATATACGAAGCGCTCGGCGCGTAGCGATTTACCGATTGGAGCGGGTGCGCTGTTATAGCGCGCTTTGACAGGGAGTAAGCGGGGAAGCCATGCTCTTTCCGCGTTGTGCGTAATGTTAAATGGTACTGCCATTATATACCATTTGACATTACGCATTCTGTATTATATAATTATTAAGCTGTTTTCGCTATCCGGGCATGGCGCAGTTTGGTAGCGCGCCTGCTTTGGGAGCAGGAGGCCGTGGGTTCAAGTCCCGCTGCCCGGACCAAACTTGCGTTTGTCGCGCAAGAGTGAAGAGTTAAGAGAGAAAAGTGAAAATATGTGCTTCGCACATATTTTAAAGGGCAAGTTTGTACTTTTCACTCTTCTTCTTTCGTTCTTCACTTTTCACTAATCACGTCCGCAGACGGAATACATTTTTTTCGTAGTACCAGACCAAAATGTGAACGGTAAGCGGAAACCGGCGTGTACCGCTCCAATATTATGACCTGTTAGCTCAGTTGGCAGAGCACCTGCCTTTTAAGCAGGGTGTCCGGAGTTCGAATCTCCGACAGGTCACCAAAAACCGGACAAAAGCAAACAGCCGCGCGGCGGAATTTGCAATCGCGGTGTTACACGGCACGCGATTTTCAGCAGGGCAGGTTTTCTGCAATTTTTCAAAAATATTTGCTTGACAACCTTGCGTTGTTGTGCTAATATAGTAAAGCTTACGGCGGTATAGCTCAGCTGGCTAGAGCATACGGTTCATACCCGTAGTGTCACTGGTTCAAGTCCAGTTTCCGCCACCAAACCGCTGCCGGAGCCGATTCAGGCGCCGGCATTTGCGGCCCGTTGGTCAAGAGGTTAAGACACCGCCCTTTCACGGCAGTAACACGAGTTCGATTCTCGTACGGGTCACCACGCTGCCTTTTGGCAGACGGAAAATTGAAAAGGCCGCGCAGGCGGCAAGCACGGGGGTATAGCTCAGCTGGGAGAGCGGGCTGGTCGGTTACACGCCCCAAAAATTGCACCCGGATGAATGGCATTCAAATTTAACTTTTTTGGAGGGTAGCGCAACCGCTTACCCAAAGCAATGGCATTCGAGACAAAACAGTAAATGATATTTGCAATTTCATAGTAAACATATATGTTATGGGGGTATAGCTCAGCTGGGAGAGCGCTTGAATGGCATTCAAGAGGTCAGCGGTTCGATCCCGCTTATCTCCACCACAAAGAAAAGCACGGACTTTCGTCCGTGCTTTTCTTTATAGCTCAGGCTCTTCGGCACGCGGTTGCTTTTCGCTTGCGTCCATATCAATATCAAGCCCTAATTGTTGAACGCTTGCGCGAAAGTCTAACTCAATGCTGTAATTCGCGGATACCCGGACGCTCTCTATCATTTGCGATACAATCATCTTTTTCACGTCAATCGGACTTTGCGCAAAAATGTCCGCCCACGATACGACGTCGCTGTACTGCTTGCGCACCTGATTCAGCAGGCTCTGCGTGTCCGCAAGCTCGCGCTCGCATTGCTCCGCAATAGCTTTCTTTTCAGCAGCGGCGCGTTGTGCCTCATCGTACTTTTTGTTGAGAAGTTCGGGCTTTAACGAGCTTGTGCCTTGAATCACCTTAATCACTTCGTTTTCGAGCATTGCCAAAACTTCCTGCTCGTTTTTCAACGCCGAAACAGCCTGGGTAAGATTTAGCCTGTACATGGCAAGACGCGACTCAAACTGCTTTTCTATTATCGCCTCCTTCGGCTGCGCGCGTACTTTTTGAAATATCATCTTGACGACGTTTTCAACCACCGCGTCTAATTTATGCGCCGTGTATCCTGTTTGTCCGTCGCACCTGTCAGGATGGCGGGTTTTGTTATAACAAACATACCGCATTTTCGGAGTGGTCGTTACGCCGCCGTCTTTTCGGGTGTATTTCTTTCCGTTTGTCGTCAGGGTGAGCCGTGCTCCGCAGTGCCCGCAGAACACATTGCCGGACAGCAGCGCGCTGCCCTTTGTATTAAGCGGTATACGCCTGTCAGCGAAATCCTGCGACCGCTCTTGCATTATTCTCTGTGCGCTGTCGAACATGCCCTGCTGTATTATCCTTAATTCAGGAATTTCATTTGACTGCGTGTCCCCGCTTTTAAGTATACCGATGTACAACGGACGTTTGAGCATATTTTGAATTGTGGTGTTTGTGAATCGCTCACCGCGCCGATTCATTAAATTGTGCTCGGCAAGGTAGTTGCAGATACGGAGCGTTCCGTATCCGTGGCTAACGTACAGGTCAAAAATCTTTTTAACAACTTCGGCTTCGCACTCGTCAACCACAAGCTCGTTTAGCGGCATATCCTTTTTGTTTAGTCTGCCCTTATGCTCTAAACGATACCCAAAAGGACACGTGCCGCCGCGAAAGTGTCCCGCGCTTGTCACCTGCGCATGCGCTTCCTTAACTCGCGTTGAAGTCTTTTCGCTCTCGCCCTGCGCCTGCCAGTATCTGATATAATTGAGCAGTTTGTCGACGTGCTGCTCTATTTTCTGCTGTCCCTCAGTGACGCTCCAAACCTCAATGCCCTGATTAATAAACCACTGGACGATAAACGGCGTTTCGTCCTCTTTTCTTCCGAGACGGTCAAACATATACACGAGCAGAACATCAAATGTCTTTTTCAATGCAGCCTCGCGGATATCTATTATTGCGTCGCGGTCATTTGCGGATACCTTGAAACCCGACACGCCCTTTTCTAACCGTGAATCTACAATCTCCCAGCCCATTTTGTCACAGAACTCCCGGCACGCCTGTTTTTGCAGAGGTATATCGTCGTGGTCAACCTGTCCGGGCGTAGATACGCGGTACAGACACATAACGCGCTTTTTAATATTATTATTCGCCATCCTGCCCCCTTGCGCCGTACGCGTTTGTCAAACACATCGAATCAATGTACGAAGATATGAGCATTTCCTGTATTAGCTCCATCAAACCGATGTTGGGTTTGTTTGCAAAGCGCATACGCACGGAACAACCGCCGATAACCGCTTTAGTTTCAATGTATTTTGTGTCCTCCGCCTTAAAGGCTCGTATTTGTTGTATAACAGAATTCATTATGCGTCACCTTCCTTAATATATAATCCCGACCCGCCTCCTACGCCGCCCAAAACGCCTCATCCTTTCTCACGCGCAGGAACTCCTTAACCGCCTGTAAGTCCTCCGTTACGCCGCACTCCGGCAGCGCGGACAGCACCTGCCTCCCGTACGCTCCGCGCGAACCCGCTCGGCAGTCGAGGATTGCGGCGACGCCGGAGTCCGTCTCGCCGCGGATAAGCCGGCCGAAGCCCTGCCTGAGCCTGACGAGCATTTCAGGTACGACGACCGCATTCTTGTATTCGGTTAAGCCGGAGTATTGTCCGCGCTCCCATTCGCTGACGGGATCAGGCACGGCAAAAGGCAGCCGTACTATTATGAGCATAGACAGCACGTCGCCCGGCAGGTCAATACCCTCCCACAGCGCGCCTGAGGCAAACAGGACTCCGTTTCCGCTTCGTCTGAAACGCTCTATAGCTGCGGCACTACCGCCCTTGTCAAGCCGAAACAGCGGATACGGCAGGTTACATGCGGATATGCGCTCAAACACAGAGTTCATAGCGCCGTAGGAGGTGAACAGCACCGCCGTGTGCCCGTTTGCGGCGCAGATCAGGCGTTCCGTTTCAGCGGCGGCGGCTGTGATGTAGCTTTCGTCAGAATTATCCGGAAACGGTACTGAGCCGCCGATGTACAGCAGCGCGTTTTGCTTGTAATCAAACGGCGAGGGCTTTGTGGTTTCGCGCAGCCTTTTCACAGATACAAGGTCAAGTCCGAGCTTGTGCTTGACGCGCTCAAAGTTGCCCGCCGCCGACAGCGTGCCTGATGTCAGTACAAACGGAATTTGCATACTCCAAAGGTCCCGTTGCAGTATCCGTCTGAGCTCTTTAGGTATTCCGCGCAGTATTGTAAGCTTGCCGTCAGTATCGCGTTCAAGCAGGCAGACGAGCTCGCTGTGTCCTGCGAATACGGCGAGGCTGTCTGAAATCTGCTTAAGAGTACGGATTAGCGCGCCTCTTTCGGCTTCGTATTTGGAGATTGCCTGTTTAGCTTCAAGCAGCTCTGCAAGTACGTCCGCGTCCTTTTTCAGCGCGCGGAGCAGTTGTTCCGCTTTCTCCCGGATTACCGCCCTGAATTGTTCCGTATCTCCGTCCTCGGTTGTGTTTTCGGGTGTTTCTTTGTTCAAAAGCCGGAACAGCAGCTCGCTTTTCGTCCGGAGTCTGTCCGCCCGGCGATGTACCTCCGCGGTAGGGGCTTCCGGAGTAAACGTTATTTCACGCGCGTCCTTTGCTGCTTCAAGCAGCTCCGTGAGAGAAAGCCCGCACCCGTACATCTGACGCGCCGCGCCGTCAAGCTTGTGCGCTTCGTCGATGACGACGGCGCTGTAGTCCGGGATAAGCGGAGGAAGTTTTTTCGTGCGGCGCAGAACGTCCGCGAGCAGATAATTGTGATTGCATATCTGAAAGTCATAGCCGCCGCATTGAGCCTCGCGCAGATAGCGCAGGTATCTACACTCACCGCGGCGCGGACAGTCTCGGTCACAGCGGTCTGTCACGCATACGGCGCGCTTTTGACCCGGCGTGAGGTTTTTAGCCATAGAAAGGTCTAAAAAGCCGGAATGCAGCAGAGGCTTGAGCACGGACTTAGTTGCGTCGTCCGCAAAAAAGTAATAATGCCCAAGTCTTCGCTCGCAGACAAAGTGGCTTTTGCCCTTGCGCAGAACGCAGGTCAGCGGAGTGTCGATTACACCGTGCTTCATAAGAATTTCGGATAGTTTTGGAATACAGTCGCGTTCAATCGCGCGCTGAAGCGCAATGCTTGAGGTGGCTATTACGACGGGCTGTTTAACCGCGCTTGATGCCGCGGTCATATTGCTCAGGCGTGTTGTAAGTGCTGCGGGAATCAGATACGCGAGCGTCTTGCCTGTGCCGATCTCCGCCTCTGCGAGCAGTACGTCAGAATGCCGGAGCGCGGCGAGGATTTCCTCCGCAAGCCCGGTTTGCTTTTCACGCGGGGCATAGCCGTGCCGCGGCAGGATCTCATTGAAGACGCCGCGCAAAACGCCGGCTGTCCGGCGGTCTTGGCATTGAGTTTGTTGGTTCATATTATTCTCCCTGCGCTTGGCGGCTCTGTGCCGCTGACGGAAGACGTGTCCCCGGTCGGCGTCACAGAACCTCCAAGCGGCGATTTTTGTGTTGGTTGGAGGTAAATATAGTCAAACCACTTGAAAAGCAGCTCGCCTTTGCGGACTATTTTCCGCATTGCTGTGTCGTCGTCCTTGCCGGGTTACGACACGCCTGCGTCCTCCTCCTGGCAATCCGAAAAATATCCTCGCAAATCCAAACCGCTTTTCAAGTGGTTTGACTATAAAAGAGGACGCCGAACCGGAGGTATAGTCCTTCTGCCTGAAGAGAGTTCCTGATTTCAGGCAGAAGAAATATACAACCCCACATAGCGGTACCCCTGCGGCCGTATGCCGCGGCGTGCCGCTCCCGCCTTGCCTTGCGCGGGCCGGTTGCCGGAAGTGTCATTATGGCGTCCCGTGTCATGGCAAGCCCGAAATCCGGGTTGCAAGCCGGCGCTTTTTCGCTCTGCCGGAGGCTGTTAAAACAACCTCGGACTGTCATGGCGGCGTCGCTTTTCTGTGCTCGGCGGGACGGTACTGTTCTTCGGCGTCCTGTATGACCGCGCTGTGAGCGCGGTGTTTGTCAAGGTACAGCAGAGGGATACTTCTTACCCCTCTGCTTAATGCACGGAAAACGGTGCTTTGAGAGGTGCTTTTTATGCCGCCGCGAGAAATTTATTTATTTTTCTCTGCGCAAACTCTGAGCTGTCCATAACCGAACGCTGCGAAACGCCCTCTGTTTCCGCGATTTTACGCGTCGTCATTCCATACAAATTGTGCAGAGCATATCTCCTGCGCTGCGTTTCGGTCAGTTCATTAAGCGCGGCGTTTGCAAGCCGCGTTCGCTCCGCGCAGGTATCCGCTTCGTCCTCCGCGAAAAACGCTTCCTCAGGCGAGGCGGCGGAACAAAACGCGATTTTTTCGATTGAGCAAAGCGGCGCTGTATGCCTGCTTTGCACGTTATCCCCGCGCGCCTGCTTCAAAAACATCACGTCAGACGCCGCCTTCAGCTCGGCGAAGTCCGCTTCCGTCTTGCCGGGATTCTCCCGCAGATAGTCCGCAAGTGTGACCACTATGGTTCGGTCTGAGAAGCGGTACACGATGCCGTACGAATACTTGTTGGCGGCGTAGTCGCTGTCACGATAATTTTTCATTTGTTTTCTCCGAAATTTGAATTTTTGTGTTTTTTTGTGCAGTGCTGTTATTGGTCATTGCAAAAATTCAAGTTTTGGAGGGGCGCGTATCTAGTGCATTTTTTATTGTCCTTTGTGTTGGGAAAATATCCCACGCAAAATGGACACAAAAAAAGACACCCGGAGTCACAGGATTGAAAGCTCATAAGCGAGCTTTCGAATCATGCGGCTCCGGGTGTCATGACGCTTGCGCGTCAGCCCCAGTGCACTGTCATGGGATATTCAGTTGTGTGCCGCGATTATGCGCGGGTGCGGTTAATATTGCGGCACTCGCCGCCAATTTGCGACGTTGATTGTGTATTCTCTCCCGCATTTTGCGCATTTTCCGCTGATGTGTCCCTGCGCGTCCGGGAACTTGCGTAGGATTAACCGTCCGCAATAAGCGCAGCGAATGTCCTTTGACTGCTCGCCCTGCACTGCATCAATATCTCCGCGAATCCGGGCAAGCACCTCCGGCGTTATCTCAAACTGCCTGATTGATAGGCGTTTTGTTTTTGTGTTCATCTGTGTACTCCTCCTTGGTTCCAACGAACTCGCTGTAAGCGATACGTTTGGTGTATCCGAGCTGCGTTAGGCGAATGAGCAGCGCGGTGTAGGTTACGTCAAGTGCGGTTGCCAAACGCGCAAAAACGCAGCTGTCTAAAAAATGCACGGAGTTTCCGTATACCCGAATTTTCTTGTCGCCGAGAAAGTCCGCTATCCTCTGTCGCGGCATAAGCAGCGCCGACGCGAGTGAATTTGCCTGCCACTCGCACCAGTCCGTTTCGGACTTGAGTTCCCGTGCAAAGTACGGACGGTCTGCGCGCTTGTCCAGCATTTTCTGAAAGTGTGCCGGGTCTGCGCGATACAGAATTTGGTGTGCGCACTCGTGCGCGAGGGTAAAACGCAGCCGACCTTTTGCTCGCCTGTGGCTATCAGTATGCAGGACTAAGCGCGGCGGCAGGAGACTTTTTTCAATAATAATCGCCTTTTCCGGGACTGTGATTGTACGGCAGTCCCAGCCCAAAATCCTGATTTGCGTTTCTTTGTACGTCGTAATTCCGAGTACACGGAGGTCCGGCGAAAGACGCTCAAACTGCAGCGCAAGTCCGAGATATTCTATGGCAAAACGCTCTATTAGGATAGTGTATTGCGGGTCGTCGCCGTAATCGCGCAGAACGCGTATTGCAAGGGTTTCTATATCGTTGCTTGTCAGTATCATCTGTAGGCCTCCTGGGTGCTTACTCATCACATTATATATCGCCTATTACGCTATGTAAATAAAAATAATTAGCGTTGTATGCTAATTATCGCTTGACAACTATATATGGATGTGTTAGAATAAGCGCGAGGAGAAATTTCTATGACAAATATTGGCGAGACATTAAAACGGCTTCGCGCGGCGACGGGTTTGCCGCAGTCCGAGGTTGCGCGATTGCTTACAGAGCGCGGATACCCGATTCACTTGTCGTCGGTTTCAAAGTGGGAGAAAAACACGTCGCTGCCGAATGCCGGGCAGTTTCTTATGCTCTGTGAAATCTACGGCGTGCGCGAATTAACCGAGTTCGGCGCGGCTGAAAAGCTGAACGAAACCGGACTTTCACGGCTGCGGGAATACGACTCGCTTTTACGCGGAGACACGCGGTTTACCGTTGAGCGGCAGCTGCGGCTTGTTCGCCTGTACGACCTGCCGGCCTCCGCCGGAACAGGCAGCTACGCGGACAGCGATGCTTATGAAGAAATTGAACTGCCGGAGGACGACGTCCCGGTCGGCACGGACTACGCCGTGCGCGTCACGGGAGACAGCATGGAACCGCGCTTCTCCAACGGACAGGTCGTTTTCGTGCGGTCGCAAGAGACGCTTGCGGACGGAGAGATCGGCATAATGTCGCTGAACGGGGACAT
>JAISTA010000179.1 GCA_031272845.1 Oscillospiraceae bacterium | reverse complement strand
TAACCAAAAAGGGGCGACTTCTTTTCTCTTGAGAAAAGAAGCAAAATCGCTTTATACCGGGCAGGCGGGGTAGCTACAAGTAGGTGCGTCCCCACACAATGACAGGTGCGGTGGTCGCGGCGAATGCTTCCGCACCGCCGCACGCAGGGGCGAAGCCTGTCGCGAGGCTAAAGACTTAGGTAAGGCTGTAAGTGTGCGCGGACTGCGGTGGGGGTGGTAACCGGAAGGACTGTACTGCTACGATTGCTGCCGCACGCTGTAGCGGCAATGCAGTGCGTGTCCCGGCGTGGTGGGTGTTGTTGTAACAGAAAGTGCGTCCTTGCGGTGCTGTGGCGTTTCCCGTTGCCCCAACGTTTCCGTAGGGGACGGCGTCCTCGACGTCCCTTGTTTTGTTCGCCGCCGGAATTTGCATCAAACCGGCGCAATTGTACAATGTTGGTGCGGCTGGGTGCTGTTGTCCTAGGATGCGTTTTGCGCGTCCTGGACAGACGAGCGCGGTGCTGTGGCTGGCTTTCGGGCGGATTGTTCTGTAGGGGACGCTGCCCTCAGCGTCCCGTATGTTTATTGCTCGGCTTCTGTGTTTTTTAGCACAAATGTTGTGGTCTCGGCGTTCCGAACGTATATTGTCTGGTTTCGGTGATTTTCAAACGGCAATGCCGTGATTTCGACATCCAGCATATATATGGTCCGGTTGCAGTAGTTCTAGGACGACCGCACCGTGATTTCGGGAACGGGACGCTGAGGGCAGCGTCTCCTACAGCGATTTCCGCAACTCACCGCGTCGGGACACGCACCAATCGTCAGCACAACGTGCGGCAGCAATCGTAGCAGTACCGTCCTTCCGGTTGGCACCCCCACCGCAGTCCGCGCACACATGCAGCCTTACCTAAGTCTTTAGCCCCGCAACAGGCTTCGTCCCTGTGTGCGGCGGTGCGGAAGCATTCGGACGCTGCACCGCGCTTCTCGCGGTGTGGGTACAATCCTACTTGCAGCACAACTGTGCCCGGCATAAAAAAGATTTGCTTCTTTCTAAAAGAAGTCGCCCCTTTTTGGTTGCTTTTTCCGGCGAAGCGGAAAAAGTAACCGCCCGCCGCGTAGGCGCTTTTGCTTCGCATACAAGAGCAGCCGAGTCTCTATTCCAAACACCGCAACACGCCCCGAACAGAGAACACTTCGTTCCCGCCGCCAGTTTTGCGTCGCAAAGAACACCAACACCGCCGCAAGTAAAAACCAAACCCCGCACAAACCTCTTGACAAGCCCCGCGCCCGCAAGGTATAATGTAACCAAACAAACCCAGCAAGGATAAGCTATACCGCAATGCAAAATTCATTCGGCTTTACAATTCAGGATATTCACGCGCGCGAAATTCTAGATTCGCGCGGCAACCCGACGCTTGAAGCGGAGGTCACGCTCGCGTCGGGCGCAATCGGCCGCGCCGCCGTACCGTCAGGTGCCTCCACAGGCATGTTTGAGGCGACAGAGCTGCGCGACGGGGACAAGTCCCGCTATCTCGGCAAGGGTGTTCTGAACGCCGTAGCGAATGTGAACGGGGAGATTCGCTCCGTGCTTATCGGGGCGGACGCGCGCGAGCAGAATATTATCGACGAAAAGCTCATCGCTCTTGACGGAACGGAAAACAAGTCCCGCCTAGGCGCTAACGCGATTCTTTCGGTTTCGCTTGCCGCAGCCAAGGCTGCCGCAGAGGAGTCCTCCCTGCCGCTGTACCGCTACATAGGCGGAGCAAACGCGAAAACGCTGCCGCTGCCGATGATGAACGTCCTGAACGGCGGCGCGCACGCGAATAACTCCGTTGACATTCAGGAATTTATGATCATGCCGGTATCCGCGCCGAGCTTCCGTGAGGCGCTGCGTATGTGCGCGGAGGTTTTCCACGCGCTGAAAAAGGTCGTGCCGTCCTCCGGCGTCGGCGACGAGGGCGGCTACGCGCCGGACCTTGCGCACGACGAGGACGCGCTGAAGGCACTTGTCACCGCAATCGAAAAGGCCGGCTACAAGCCCGGCGAGGACATTTTTATTGCGCTCGACCCCGCCGTTTCCGACTGGTTTAATTATGAGGACAAAAAGTATCATTTGCCGAAGCGCGGCACCGTCAAAACGCCTGAGGAAATGGTTGATATGTGGGCGGATTTTGCCGCAAGATACCCCATTATCTCAATAGAGGACGGAATGGCAGAGGAGGACTGGGACGGCTGGCGCATTATGACGGAGCGTCTCGGAAACAAGCTCCAGCTCGTCGGAGACGACCTTTTCGTCACAAACACGGCGCGCCTGCAAAAGGGAATTTCTCTCGGCGTTACGAACTCAATTTTGATTAAGCTGAACCAAATCGGCACACTCACGGAGACAATCGACGCGGTTACGGCGGCAAACCGCGCGGGCTATACAGCGGTTATATCGCACCGCTCCGGCGAAACAGAGGACACGACGATCGCGGACCTTTCCGTCGCGCTCAACGCGGGTCAAATCAAGACGGGCGCTCCGTCGCGCACAGACCGCGTCGCGAAGTACAACCAACTCCTGCGGATAGAGGACGAGCTTGGGGCGGCGGCTAAGTTTCCGGGGCGGAGTGCGTTTTTTAATTTGAAATAAAGGTTTTTCTTGCTTGGCAGCCCGGTGCTTTTTTTGCGCCGGGCTGCTTTTTTTGTTGTTGCTTTTGATTTGCGGCGGTGTTGGTGTTCTTTTAGACGGAAAACTTACGGCGGGAACGAAAAGTTCTCTGTGCGCCGCAGGTGCGGAGTTTGAAATAGGGACTCGGCTGCTCTTCGGTTCACTGCTGGAACGCCTACGCGGCGGGCGGTTACTTTTTCCGCTTCGCCGGAAAAAGTAACCAAAAAGGGGCGACTTCTTTTCTCTTGAGAAAAGAAGCAAAATCGCTTTATGCCGGGC
>JAISTA010000148.1 GCA_031272845.1 Oscillospiraceae bacterium | reverse complement strand
TCGCTTTTTATGACGGCCGGCTTTTTGCGCCGCGTTTTGGGGGATTTATCAAAAAATATATGCGTCTGACTGAAAGATGTTACATTATTGTTTCATTAAAAAACTTTCAAAGGGAAAGGTTTAGGAAGCGCTTGACAATTTGAGAAAACAGGTATAAAATAGTATAAAAAGACATGGTGAAAAACATGACAGAAACAAACAATTATCTCGGCGCGGACATTAAAAAGCTTGGCTTCGGCCTTATGCGTCTGCCGACCGACACAGGAAAGCCTGACGGAAAGATCGACATTGCGAAAACCTGCGAAATGGTAGACGCGTTTATGGCCGCCGGATTTACATATTTCGACACGGCCTACGGCTACAGCGGCGGCGAATCCGAAAAGGCGATCAAGGCCGCGCTTGTTGACCGTTACCCGCGCGAAAGCTTTAAGCTCGCGACAAAGCTGCCGGCTTGGCACGGCGCGAACAGCGAGGCCGAGGCGCGCGCGATGTTCGACACGTCGCTTGAGCGCACGGGCGCGGGATACTTTGACTTTTACCTGCTGCACAACGTCGGAAGCGTGCGCACCGCCGCGTTTGACAAGTTTCACATGTGGGACTATATCGCGGAGCTGAAAGCCGCGGGCAAAATCCGCCACATGGGCTTTTCGTTCCACGACACGGCGGAGTTGCTTGACGAGGTGCTCACAAAGCATCCCGAGATGGAATTTGTGCAGCTTCAGATAAACTATGCCGACTGGAATTCCGGCGGTGTTCAGTCCCGCAAATGCTGGGAGACTGCGTGGAAAAAGCACGGCAAGCCGGTCGTCATTATGGAGCCGGTCAAGGGCGGTATGCTGTCCGATCCGCACGAAACGGTCAAGGCCGCGCTTGACGCGGTCAACCCGAACGTTTCGTATTCCTCCTGGGCGATACGCTTTGCCGCGAGCCTCGACGGAATCATCACGGTATTGTCCGGCATGACGACGCTTGAGCAGATGAACGACAATATCAACTCGATGAAGGATTTTGTCCCGCTGTCGGAGGACGAGCGCAAGGCGGTCGATAACGCGATTGCGGCGCTGAACGCGCTGCCGGGCATTCCCTGTACGGGATGCCGCTACTGCGTTGAGGGCGGCGGCTGTCCGATGAACGTCGTTATTCCGAACATTTTTGACGCGTTTAACCGCAAGCTGATTTTCGGCGACGAGATGGCGGCAAAATTCGGCTACTCGTGGGAGACAAACTTCGGCGCGAAAGCCTCGGCCTGCGTTGCCTGCGGACACTGCGAGACGGTCTGTCCACAGAAAATTCCGATAATCGAGCGCCTGAAAGAAGCGGCGGCGGCGTTTGAATAAGCCCTGCGGCGTATTTTATGCGTGACGCAATAAAGCGGCGTTTCGCACAGCCGACGCGCTTTTTGTCCGCGTGCGCGGAGATATATTATTCAAAACGGAGCAATGCAAAACAGTAAATGACAACAGCTTATCAGGTAAAAACGCTCGAGGTCGGTCCGCTTCAGACGAATTGCTATGTCGTGACGGACCTTGCGGCAAAGGAATGCGCAATCATAGACCCCGGCGCGGAATCAGCCGTAATCCTTGAATACATTGCCTGGGCGGGACTTTCTCCTAAGGCAATCTTCATAACTCACGCGCATTTTGACCATGTAACCGCTCTGCCGGAGGTCGCGCGGGAAACGGGCGCGCAGGTTTACGTGTGCGAGCTTGAGACGGCAGGGGATTCGCGCGATGCGAAAAAGCTTGCCGCCTGCGAAAACCTCTCTTTTTACAAGGAGGGGGACGTTATCACCGTCGGCGGACTGCGGTTTGAGGTTCTGCAAACGCCGGGACACACAGCCGGAAGCGTATCGCTGCTGTGCTCCGCGCCGGGCTCCGGCGACACGGACTGTTTGTTCTCCGGGGACACGCTTTTTGCGGGCTCCTGCGGCAGAACGGACCTCGGCGGCTCTATGCCGGATATGCTGGAGTCTCTTTTGCGCCTGTCGGCTCTGCCGCCGGAAACAGAGGTTTATCCGGGACATGGTGAAAGCTCCGACATCGGGCGCGAAAACGCCGGAAACTACTATATACGGTACGCAAAGTCCGGTTTTCCGGCACAAAGCATGGAGTTTTAACTAGGGGCGTAAACACCGTCTGACACGCTATAATTTCCGTGCCGAAAAAGGTGAGGCGGCACGGGTTTGAGCTTGCCGCGCAAGGCGTTCGCGCGCGGCGGCTCAGTTATAAAACACGCCGCAGGGGCGAAGCAGATTTTTTAACTTATTAAGGAGAAAGCTATGAAAGCAACAGGAATCGTCAGAAGAATGGATGAGCTCGGCCGAGTTGTAATACCGAAGGAAATCCGCCGCACAATGAGAATAAGAGAAGGAGATCCGCTGGAAATCTTCACAGATCACGACGGAGAGGTGATCTTCAAGAAGTATTCAATGATCGGCAATTGGTCGTCGCAGGCGGACAACCTTTGCGAGTCGTTCAGCAAGATTTCCGGCCGTCAGATAATCGTGTCTGACCGTGACACGATTGTGGCCGGTTCAAGCGGCGTTAAGCGCGAGGTTTTGGACAAGCTCGTCAACGACGAAATCAGCGACATTATCAATTCGCGCAAAAAG
>JAISTA010000133.1 GCA_031272845.1 Oscillospiraceae bacterium | reverse complement strand
TTGCCCGGCATAAAGCGATTTTGCTTCTTTTCTCAAGAGAAAAGAAGTCGCCCCTTTTTGGTTACTTTTTCCGGCGAACCGGAAAAAGTAACCGCCCGCCGCGTAGGCGCTCTAGCTTCGCAATGAAGAGAAGCTAAATCCTAATTCCAAACCCCGCAACCCGCTCCGCACAGAGAACTTTTCGTTCCCGCCGCAAGTTGTGCGTTGTAAAGAACACCAACACCGCCGCAAGTAAAAACCAAAAAATATAAACAAACCCGCCTCCGGCAACCACTTGCGGTGAAAACGTGAAATCCTACGGAAACCACCCCGCAGCAAACAGCCATCCTGCAAGGTTACTGCTTTTTCACCGGGATCCAGACCTCCTCATACAGCTTGCCTTTGTCGTCCGCCCCGTAGATTTCCATATCAGCGCCGTCTGCTTTAGTATAGCCGGACGAGGGCAGCCACTCGCTGTAAGCACGGCTGAACAATTCCGGAATTTGCTGTCCGTAACCGCGGATTTCATCGCTGCGGAAAACAGCAAAGGTTGTTCGCGGCACGTTTACGACTGTGCAGCCGTCCGTATTGTCGCCGGCACAAACCGGAAGCCCGATCATATAGTCAAATCCGTCGTCACGCCCGTCTGCGCATTCGCATACGCCGATTAGCCCGCTTCGTCCTAATTGCTCCGTCAGCTTAGCTTGGCTGCCGTTCTCCCGCGTTTCTGTCCACCACGCGGAGATATTTCCCGATTCTCCGTTTAAGAAAAATCGTTTTATCCCGGCGACCTCAAACGCCTCGCGTTCCTCAATTCTCCAGTTCATTTCTTCTGCTCCCTGCACTTTAATTTGAAAGGTCAGCGGTGAAAAGATCTTCAGCGTCACACCGGGACGGCGCGCCGCCGTCGGCGTTACTCCGTGCTGCTTGGCAAACGCACGCGAGAAGCTGTCCGCGCTGTCGTACCCGTACTTTACGGCAAGATCCAGCACTCGCGCCGAACCTGCTTGCAGCTCCGCGCCGGCAAGCGACAGCTTGCGGCGGCGGATGTACTCCGACAGCGAAATTCCGGCGATGTAGTAAAACAGCCTGCCGAAATGATACGGTGAGTACGACGTGACCGACGATGCGTCTCCGAGAGCAATATCGTCGTCAAGATGTGCCTCAACGTAGCGCATAGCCGCGTTCAGTTGGGATAGAAGATCCATTTACCGCCTCCCTTTGGACTGATTATAGCACGGCGTCCGCCGCCGCGTCCGACTTTTTCGGCAGAGTTTTGCGGGTTATGAGTGCGCTTGCTTTACCGGGCGCATTTCGATGTAGCCGCGCCAGCCCTGCGGAGAAAGCTGCATACGCGGGGCGGCTTCCGGAGCGTATTCGTAGCCGTAAACCGCCGGGTTGAAGCTTTCGATTCGCTCCCACAGCGCGCCGATTGCCCCCTCAAAGTGCTCGTCGTCATACGGCTCGCCCTGGAATACAAGCATTTTGCACGGCGGCAGGTCGATCGTGTCAAACCCCTCCGGCACAGCGCCGCGCCAGTCAGCGGGAACCTCAACTCCGTGTGCGTAAATCCCCGTGCCCTTATGGCGCATATTGTCCGGCAGCCACAGCCCGACGGGTTCGCCCAAGGCCTCTTTTACCGTGACGAACCAGTCCCACGGAGCGGAATTTCCGCTTTCGCCGCAGCCGGTCTCGGCGCAGTAGTCGAAATAATTGTCGGCGCTTTTGCTGCGGAAAAGTAGCAGCCTCCGCGCCGGGCGTTCTACAATTTGCGTGAAGATTACAGCGGTTTTTTCGTTCATATCAGGTTTCTCCGTTTGTGTTTGTTTTTGAGTTAGAACACGATACGGAATCAGCCAGCCGTCCGGGCGCGGAACCGCCGCAAACCGCTTCGGCGCAATGCCGAACGCCCTTGTAAATGCCCGCGTAAAGCCCTCGTGACTGTCGAACACATAGTCAAGCGCGACGTCCAGCACGCGGAGCTTGCCGCCGCGCAGCGTGTGCGCCGCCGCAAGCAGACGCTCGCGGCGAATGTACTCAAACGGCGTTATTCCCGCCGCTTCCCTGAACACGCGCGCCGCGTGATACTGCGAGTACCCGGCGGCCCGCGCAATGTCCGCCGCTGTGATCGGCTCGCGGATATGCTCGGAAATGTATGCCTTAATGCGGTCGGCAGCGCTGTTTTCCATAGTGTCTCACCTCAAGCGGAGTGTACCATAACCGGGCTGTGTTTTCTTGACCGCGATTGCGGAGATGGGGCGGACTTATTAGGCTGCCTTGTCCCGCCGCAAGCTTAGCCGCGAAGCGACCCGCGCGTATCGCCAAACAGCACAAGCGACACATCCAGCTCGTGCTCCGCTAAAAAAACATGAATCGCGCTCGCTGCCACGCGCAGCGCCTCGTCCCTCGGGTAGCCGTAAATGCCGCTTGAAATCAGCGGGAACGCGACACTTTTGCAGCCGTTTTCCACGGCGCGCTTGAGCGAATTTGTGTACGCCGCGCGGAGCAGCTCCTCGCTCCGTTCGGCGCTTTGGCGGTGATATATCGGCCCCGCCGCGTGAATGACGTATTTTGCGGGCAAGCTAAAGCCCGGTGTTATAACGGCCTCGCCGGTCTTGATCGGGGCGAGATTATCGCACGCGGCCTGCAGCTCGCGCGCTCCCGCCGCCCTGAAAATTGCGCCGCACACGCCGCCGCCCTGCGCAAGGTCTGTGTTCGCGGCGTTTACGATCGCGTCTGCGCGCTGCTTTGTGATGTCTCCATGGATTATGTTAAAGGGCATGGGTTTTCTCCTATTAAAAACCTGTATTCATAGTCCTTGCAGCCTGGTTTTTGAGTTGTTTTTGTGTCATACAAAGGCGGAGTGACGCAGATATACTCGCGTATTTCAAGGAGCGCCGGTGACGTATGGCACAAAAAAATACTCTGAAAGCGGCTATGAATACTGGTTCTACGTGTCGATTCGGGTCAGCTCGGCAAGAGCCTTGTTGCGATACACTAGGTCGGTGCGCTCCATAAAGCCGAGACGCTCCCAAAAACCGTTGCCGCGCGCATTGCGTTCGAATACAACGAGCGCCACCTTGCTGATGCCCTCCGCCTTTAGCGCCGCAAGGGCGGCCTCAACCAGGCGGGCACCGATATGCTGTCCCCACAGCGCCGGGTCAACGCAGGTGTGGTGGATAACGCCGCGCCGGCCGTCGTGCCCGCTCATTATCGCGCCGATTATGCCGCCGCCGTCTGTACTTTCGGCGACAAAGCAGGTGCGCGGATTGCGCTCAAGGTATTTTGCGATACCCTCGCGGCTGTCGTCAATATCGTTAAGTCCCATACCGGGTGTTTTGCGCCAAAGAGCATAGACCGTGTCGTAGTCTGAAAGCCTGAGCTCGCGTATTGTCATATCAGAGACCTCCGCGCTCGCTTTTGAGCGGGTTATTGTTTTTTACAGAAAAAATATAGTGCGGCATATCCGCTCCGCGATATAGTCAAACCACTAGAAAAGCGATTCGGATTTGCGAGGATATTTTTCGGATTGCCAGGAGGAGGACGCAGGCGTGTCGTAACCCGCCAAGGACGACGACGCAGCAATACGGAAAATAGACCGCATAGCCGGATTGCTTTTCAAGTGGTTTGACTATAATGCTTGATAAGCCTGCCTTGAATTGTCATGCCGTTGCGGATTGCCACGTTCATTGACGCAAGGTTTGTGTCCCGGATTATTGAAAACACCTCGTCTGCCCGCAAAGCGTCAAACGCTTATTTACGGCTACGCCGCCGCCTCGGCGGCGTAGCCGTTATGCCAAAACGCCCGCTGAAGCAAATAGCCGATTTCGAGCACCTGCGCACCGTTTGCGTCCTGAAGCGTGAGCCCGCATTGGCCTATCATTTCACCGGCGTCCTTCAAAACAACCGCCCGCAGGCCGAAGCCGTCGTCCCGATAACGCGCAAGCTGACGGTTCAGCCAGTCCAGCGTCTTCTCATCGGTAAACGCCCCGTTGCAGGCATACATTGCGGCCTCGTCCTGAAGAATTTTTTTAAGTGACGGCAGATCGGCGGCGCTCATTTCGCGCGTATACAGCCGCTCTGTTTCGTAAATCACGGCAGGCACCATTTTTGTATTCCTTAAGAATTGCGCGGCGATCCGATGTGTTTTTTTGCCGCGCGAAGAGTTAGAATGCTTTTCAGCACAAGCAGTCCCAAAATACAGCCGAGCGCGTTCAGAAGCAAGTCGTCTATATCAATGATATTGCGTGTGGCTCCCGGCAGCAGATTAATCAGCAGCTGAACAGGCTCAATTATCAGCGTTATTGCAAGAGAAACAACTGCCGCGCGCTTGAAGCCGTGCCGCGACAAAGCAAAGTACACGACAAAGGGCAGAGGGATAAATATTGCGACATTCCCGATATTTTGCATGTGCCGGCCACTGGCGGCGGACTCAAGGATAGTCTTGAGCGGTACAAAATTTCCGTAAAAAGGACCCGCCTCCTGAGCCGCAGCCGGCGGACGCTTGCTGAACAGAAGAAAGCACGCCGCGACGGCATAGAGAACAGAAATTGCCGCGCACAAAAAGAACAAAACCGCCCGCCCGGCAGCCGGCCGGCGGCGCAGGACAAACACCGCTGTTGCCGCCAATGCGGAGACAAACGCACAGAGCAAAAACCAGGGGGCGTAAGCTAATAGGATTCTCATATGTTTACCTCGGCTAAAATCGTTTTACTGCTTGGCCGCGTATGCGGCGGAGCTTATTTTGCGTCATTTTCCTACTCGCCGCGCTCTACATGCCGCCGCGTTTTCGGACACACCGCAATACACCTGCCGCACAGCGGGTAGTCTATGCCGAGATATTGCTTGGCGCGTTCGCGTCCGGCGGCGGCGCATTTCTGCGCGTCAAAAAAGTCCTCGCGGTCAATGCCGACGTGCCACAGCCTGCCGGAGGCCGCGCCGCCGGGACACGCGTTTGTACACACGGTGCAGTCCCCGCACCTTGATTCGTTTATCGGTTCGGCGGTTATCAAAGGCGCGTCCGTGAGTATGCCGCCGAACCAGATCCCTGTGCCGAACTCTTCCGTTGCGAGCAGAGCGCATTTTCCGATCCAGCCGAGCCGCGCGCGCGTCGCGATCGTCTTAAGCGGAAGCTCCGAACGCAGCGGGGCTGTGAATTTTATGGCGTCCTTTGTCAGCGCAACGGCGCGATATCCCAGCGAGCGCAGATATTCCGCGCCTGCTTCGGCGAGTTTTTCAAGCTCGTCCTGCCCGGAGTGATAGTAGTCCCAAAATTCGGGCGTCGGCGCTTCGGAAATGCCGCGTATAATATCGCGCGGGACGCTGATGCCGAAGCTGATTCCGACAGGCAGACCATGTCGAACCTCTGGCGGCAGCTCAGCAAGCTCTCCAAAGCCGACAAGCTCCGCGCCTAGGCGGGTTAGGGTTTCTGTAACGGCGGCGTTTAGGTTGTGCATGG
>JAISTA010000132.1 GCA_031272845.1 Oscillospiraceae bacterium | reverse complement strand
CGCTCGGCGTAACGCGCGAGGAGGTTGCGGCGCTTGCGCAGGATGTTGTTGAAAACCACCTGTCAGACTACTGCCCGGTAGCCGTCACTGAGGAGCTTGCGCGAAACGCGCTTTTAAGGGTTTACGATACGTTTAAGTAACGCGGCGGCGGCTGTTGTCCGCGAAAGCGGGCGCGTTACCGCTATTGAATAGCCGGCGCAAAAAATACATGCGCCCGGCGAGCTCCAAACAAATATTGCGGGGTTATACAATGGACGACAAAAACAAAAGAGGCCAATCAGGCTACAACCAATACGCGCGGGACAGCGGCGGGAGACGACCGGAAAAACCCAAGAGCTTTCCTATTACAACCTACATACCCGTTATTTTCGGGCTTGTTCTGCTGCTTGTGTTTTTGCTCCCGATGATAAAACCGTCAGGCGGGACGCCGAAAGCATCACCAACGCCATCGGTAAGCCCGTCGCCGACGGAGGAGCTGACGCCGCCGCCGAATCCGCTTGAGGAGTTACTGAACGACCAATTTCTTTTGCTTGTAAACGCCTCAAACAAGCTTCCTGACGATTACAAGCCGGAGCAGCTTGTTGTTATCGCCCAGCAGGAGGGCAACGCGGTCAAAACAAAGCCGGACGACTGGCGAATGTCCTCAACCGCGTATCTTGCGCTCAACGAGATGGTAAAGGCGGCTGCGGAGGCGGGCTATGACAAGCTCCAGATTCGCGACGCTTACAGAACGCGCAATAAGCAGGCGGAGCTGTATGAACAGAATCCGAACACGGCCGCACCTCCGGGAACCTCCGACTTTGAAACGGGTCTTGCGGTTCAAATCGGGCTGACCGAGGGCGCGCTCGACAAGGACAGCGACGAGTTTAAGTGGCTTTTGGATAACGCGCACAAATACGGGTATATCCTCCGCTTTCCGCAGGGCAAAAAGCAAGCGACAGGCCGCGACTTCAGCGCCGCAATTTGGAGATATGTTGGGCAGCGCAACGCAACTGAAATGTACTCCCGCAGCTACTGCTTTGAGGAGTACATCCGCGCGATAAAGGACGCAATTGATCTCGGAGACACCGCGCTGCCGCCGGCTCCGACTCCAAGCGCAACGCCGGAGACGAGCGCTACGCCGGAGACGAGCGCAACGCCGGAGACGAGCGCAACCCCGGAAACCAGCGCAACGCCGGATACAAGCGTAACGCCTCCAACCAGCGCGACGCCGGATACAAGCGCGTCCCCTCCTCCGCAGCAGCAGGCATAGCTGCGCAAAAAAACGAACAGATAAATAGGTTATGGCACAAAACAAAAGCAAACAATACGACGATACGTCAATCACCTCGCTCAAGGGCGCAGACCGCGTACGGCTGCGCCCGAGCGTAATTTTTGGCTCAAACGACCTGTCCGGCTGCGCCCACGCCGTGTTTGAGATTATCTCAAACGGAATCGACGAGGCGCGCGAGGGGCACGGGTCAGAGATCATTGTAACCGTCTATCGAGACGGTTCTTTTCAGGTTGAGGACTTTGGACGCGGCTGCCCCGTGGACTGGAACGAAAAGGAGCAGCGCTACAACTGGGAGCTTGTTTTCTGTGAGCTATACGCAGGCGGAAAATACGCGAACGCCGAGGGTGAGGGCTACAGCTACTCTCTCGGACTGAACGGCCTCGGCGCGTGCGCGACGCAGTACGCCTCGCGGTATATGGACGTTACGGTTTACCGCAACGGCAAGAAATACTCCCTGCATTTTGAGCGCGGCGAAAACGTCGGCGGGCTTGTTTCCGAGGACTACAAAGGGCGCCGCTCGGGCACGGTCATCCGCTGGAAGCCGGATTTAGACGTTTTCACTGAGATTAACGTGCCGGTTGCGTGGTTTGAAGACACGATGTCCCGTCAGGCCGTTTCAAACGCCAATGTCCGGCTGAGGCTGCTTGTCGAGCAGGAGGGCGGCGGCTTTTCCGAAAAGGATTACATTTATCCGAACGGAATCGTGGACTACGCTGCGGGGCTAATCGGAGACGCCGAGCCGCTGACGCAGCCGCAGTACATAGAGTGCGCCCGTCGCGGCCGCGACCGCGAGGATAAGCCGGACTACAACCTGAAAATATCAGCAGTGTTCGCGTTTTCAAACACAACGCAGGTTACGGAATACTACCACAACTCCTCGTGGCTGGAGTACGGCGGCTCGCCCGAAAAGGCGGCGAAATCCGCGTTCGTTTCCGCATTTGACGCGCTTTTGAAGAAGCTTAATAAATACTCTAAAGGCGAAAGCGGCATAACGTGGGTTGACGTGTGCGATTGTCTGATTCTTGTGACGAACTGCTTTTCAACGCAGACGTCTTACGAAAACCAGACGAAAAAGTCGATAAACAACAAGTTCATTCAAGAGGCGATGCGCGACTTTTTTAAGGAGCAGCTTGAAATTTGGGCGATTGAAAACCCTAAGGAAGCGGAGGCTGCGGCAGCGCAAATCCTAATCAACAAGCGCAGCCGTGAAAACGCCGAAAAAGCGCGCCTGAACATTAAAAAGAAGCTGATCGGCTCTCTCGATATTGCAAACCGCGTGCAAAAATTCGTGGACTGCCGCACGAAGGACAAATCGGTGCGCGAAATATACATTGTTGAGGGAGACTCCGCTCTCGGAGCCTGCAAGCTCTCGCGGGACGCTGAATTTCAGGGTATAATGCCTGTTCGCGGCAAGATACTGAACTGCCTGAAGGCGGGATATGACAGGATATTTGCCAGCGAGATTATAACCGACCTTTTGCGCGTGCTCGGCTGCGGCGTTGAGATACGCAACAAGCATACGCGCGATATGTCTGAGTTTTCGATTGACAATCTGCGGTGGAACAAGGTCATAATCTGCACGGACGCGGACGTTGACGGCTTTCAGATACGCACGCTGATACTCACGATGCTGTACCGGCTTGTGCCGACGCTGATTGAAAAGGGCTTCGTGTATATCGCGGAATCGCCCCTGTTTGAGATAACGCAGGGGGAAAAGACGTATTTTGCGTATTCCGAGAGGGAAAAAGCGGAAACCGTCAAGAGCTTCGGCGGCAAAAAACACAATGTCCAGCGGTCGAAGGGATTGGGCGAAAACGACCCCGATATGATGTGGCTGACGACGATGAACCCCGAAACGCGGCGGTTAATCCGCGTTATGCCGGAGGAGGCCGCCGTAGTGTCTGATATGTTCGACCTGCTGCTGGGAGACAACCTTGCCGGAAGAAAGGAGCATATCGCCGTGAACGGGCATTTGTTCCTCGACACCGCGGATATATCGTAAACTGTATGAAACTGTATGTTATAGTTGAATAACTATAAAACTCTGATTTTTGGAGATTGTTTTTTGAAAAAGGTAAAAGTTTCGGCTATATTGATGATAATACACGGCGGATTTATGGAATTAGGAGGTTGTTTAGCACTAATCCCCGTGTTGCTGACGGGCGCGGAGGAGTCCGGTATAGGCAAATATTTTTCATTTATTGTGCCATATTTACAAGACAATCTAAATTTAATGCTTGTTGCCGGCAGTGTTTGGGGCGCGGTACGACTTATAGGCGCTATCGCTTTGCTAAAAAATAGAATGTGGGGCTTTGCGCTTTCTGTCATTAACTGTTCTGTCACTCTTGCCCTTATGATTTTCATGTTGCCTGCCGGGATAATGGACGGCATTTTATCCGCCGCCGCATTGATTTTAATGTTATCCGCATTTTTTGGAAAAAAGAAATTCATTTAGGCTATGGCCCGAACATCACGCGGTGCAGGGACAATATACGCGGCTGCGCCGACCTGACTACACGATTACTCCCGGCAAACCGGATGGCTTACGCATTGCCGTGTTGTCATCCTTGCCGGGTTGCGACACGTCTGCGTCCTCCTCTCTGCAATCCGAAAAAAATTCCCGCAAATCCGTAACGCTTTTCAAGCGGTTTACTATACCTTCCCGGATACTGATAATTCAAATGATCAGACAAATACCCAAAAGTTCCTCCAAAAACCGTCCGCCGCCCCCGAACAGCTTCGGTCTGCGCGGCGAAACGCTGAACCGCGTGAGCGCCGGCGGTACAAATAAATACAAGCACGTAATCTGGGACTGGAACGGCACCATTATAGACGACGTTGACTGGTGCGTTCGGTGCATGAACACAATGCTCGCGCGGCGGGGACTGCCGCAGCTATCCGGGACGGAGCAGTACCGCAGCGTTTTCTGCTTTCCGGTTATTGAGTACTACAAAAAAGTAGGCTTTGATTTTGAAAAAGAGCCTTTTGAGGCCTTGGCGGAGGAGTACATTTCGCTGTACCAAAGCGAGGACAGCGATATTCGCCTGTATCCCGGCGTTGAAACGGTTCTGCAAACGCTGGCCGAGCACGGCGCACGGCAGACAGTCCTGTCCGCATCCGAGCAGCAGAATCTTTTTTCGCAGCTGCGGCGGTTTTCGATAGAGCCGTATTTTGAAGCGGTGCTCGGAATATCGGATATTTACGCGGGCAGCAAGGTAGAGCGCGCAAAAGAGTATTTGAGCGGCGCGGAAACCTCCCGCGTTCTCGTAATAGGCGATACGTCGCACGACGCGGAGGTCGCGCGGGAGCTTGGCGCGGACTGCGTGCTTGTCGCGTGCGGACACGAGGGCAGAGCGTCGCTGTTGCAAAACGGAGTACCCGTTCTGGCGAGCGTGAGCGGCGTGTTGGATTTGTTCCGCCAGTAGCCCGCCCAATTTACGCAAGCCCATTATAGAATCATAACCAGACACAATACACAACGGAAAAAATGCCAAAACAAACACCAAAAACTTCATCCAAAAACCGTAATGAGAATCCGAACATTTTCGGCCTGCACAGGGAGACGCTGAATCAGCCGATTACACAGACGCTCGAGACGAACTATATGCCTTACGCGATGAGCGTAATCGTGTCCCGCGCGATACCGGAGATAGACGGCTTTAAGCCCTCGCACCGCAAGCTCCTTTACACGATGTACCGTATGGGGCTGCTCACCGGCGGGCGCACAAAGTCGGCCAACATCGTCGGGCAGACAATGCGCCTTAACCCGCACGGAGATTCGGCGATTTACGAGACGATGGTGCGCCTGTCCCGGGGATACGAGGCGCTTCTCGCGCCGTTTGTCGACTCCAAGGGCAACTTCGGCAAGGCGTACTCGCGCGACACGGCCTATGCCGCCTCGCGTTATACGGAGGCAAAGCTCGCACAGATATGTACGGAGATTTTCCGCGATATTGACAAGAACACCGTAGATTTTGTTGACAACTACGACTCCTCAACAAAAGAGCCGACGCTTTTGCCGACGACATTTCCGAATATTCTGGTTTCGGCGAATATCGGAATCGCGGTTGGTATGGCGTCGAACATCTGCGGGTTCAACCTGTCCGAGGTGTGCCGCGCCGCCATTGAGTATATGAAAAACGAGCGGTGCGACCTGCTTTCCGTTATGCCCGCGCCTGATTTTCCGACAGGCGGCGAGCTTTTGTATAACCGTGAGGAAATGGAGCGCGTTTATGAGGACGGACGCGGCGGAATTCGCGTTCGGGCAAAATGGTCATACGTGCCTAAGGAAAACATTATTGAAATCACGGAGATACCGTATACGACGACCTCCGAAGCAATCATAGACAAAATCGCGGAGCTGATTAAGTCGGGAAAAATCCGCGAAATTTCCGATGCGCGTGACGAAACGGCGCTTTCCGGTCTGAAAATCGCGCTTGACTTAAAGCGCGGCACGGATCCCGACGCGCTGATGCAAAAGCTGTTCAAGCTAACTCCGCTGCAGGACTCCTTCGGCTGCAACTTCAACATCCTGATAAACGGTATTCCGCAGGTTCTCGGCGTGCGCGGGATACTGCGCGAGTGGACGGCGTGGCGTATGGAATGCGTGCGCCGGCGCGTCCGGTCTGACCTTGAAAAAAAGAACCAAAAGCTGCACCTGCTCTACGGACTGCGCAAGATTCTGCTCGACATAGACCGCGCAATATCGATAATTCGCGAAACAGAGGCGGAAAGCGAGGTTCTGCCGAACCTGATGATCGGGTTTGGCATAGATGAGGCGCAGGCGGACTATATCGCGGAAATTCGTCTGCGCAACATAAACCGCGAGTACATAATCAACCGCACAAACGAAATTTCGGAGCTTGAGGCCGCGATTGCGAACCTAAAGGACATTCTCGAAAAGCCGCAGCGCGTAAAGTCGATAATTTCAGACGAGCTGCGCGCGGTTGACAAGAAATATGGCCAGCCCAGAAAAACCGCGATAATATCGGACTTTTCTGAAGCCGAGGTGCTGATTGAGGATTCGACGCCGGACTATCCTGTTACGGTTTTTGTTTCGCAGGAGGGGTACATCAAGAAAATCACGAAAAAATCCCTGCAAATGGCCTCAGACCAAAAATTCAAGGACGGCGACGAGCTTGCGCGTGAATTTGAGAGTGCGAACAAAAACGACCTGCTTGTGTTCACGGACAAGCAGAACTGCTACAAGTACAAGCTGGCCGATTTGCCGGACACAAAGGCCTCGTCACTCGGCGAATTCTTGCCGTCCGTGCTTGAATTTGAGCCGGACGAGAGAGTCGTTTTCGTCTGCGACACAGAGGACTATACCGGCAGCCTGATGATTTTCTTTGAAAACGGCAAAGGCGCCCGCGTTTCCGTATCGTCCTACGAGACAAAGCAAAACCGCCGCAAGCTGACAAAGGCGTATTCCGACCTGTCGCCGGCCGTCGCGTTTCTTGAGCTGAAGGCTGAGCGCGAGGTCGCGCTCTTCTCGACGGATGGACGGTGCGTTGTCATCACAACGGCATACCTTGAGCCGAAGCCGACGCGCACGACGCAGGGCATTCAGACAATGCGCCTGCGCAAAAACGCGCGGCTGAAGACCGCCGCCTTTGCGGAGGACACTGCGCTCGGGGACATAAAGCGCTATCTTGCAAAGGCAATTCCCGCCTCAGGCGCGGAGCTTGCGCTCGAGGACAGGGGCTACAGCCAGCAGACGCTGTGATTTTTCGATGTGCGGACGAAACACCCCCTAGGCAAAGAGGCATAATGGAAAACACAATTTATGTGGATAATTCCGCAACTACGGCGGTTTCCGAAAAAGCGTTAGAGGCAATGCTTCCTTATTTTCGAGAAAACTATGGTAATCCCTCGTCAGTACACAGCCGGGGACAAGAGGCGCAAAGAGCCTTGGAAAATTCCCGGCGTACGGTTGCGCGGGCAATCGGCGCATACAATAATGAAATTTATTTTACATCAGGCGGAACTGAAAGCGATAATTGGGCGCTGAACGCCGTTTGTGAATTAAAGCGCGATAAGGGCCGCCATATTATATCGACAGCCATTGAGCATAATGCCGTCCTGAAAACCTGCGAGAAATTGCAAAAACGCGGGCTTGAAGTAACTTTATTGAAGCCCGATAAGTACGGACAAATAACCGCGGAGCAGCTTAAGCAAAATATTCGCAGCGATACAATATTGGTTAGCATTATGACTGCCAATAATGTTGTCGGAACAATATTACCCATCAAGGAGCTTTGCGATACCGCGCATAAAGCCGGTATTGTATTTCATACCGACGCTGTTCAGGCCGTTTCACACATACCCGTTAATGTACGCACTTTAGGCGTTGATTTGCTTTCGATGTCGGCGCATAAATTTCATGGACCTAAAGGCGTTGGCGCGTTATTTTCAAAATTGTCGTTATTGCCGCCGCCGTACTTGACGGGTGGCGGGCAAGAAAAAGGCTGCCGGTCAGGAACCGAGAATATACCGGGAATTGTCGGAATGGCGGCGGCGATAAAAGACGGAACGGAAAATTTACCGGAAAACATCAGAAAAATCACCGCGAACAGGGACAAGCTAATAGAAAATGTTATTAAAATTCCCGGCGCGTATCTTACGGGGGATCCGGTAAACCGCCTTCCCGGACTTGCCTCTTTCATCTTTGAGGGGATTGAGCAAGCTGTGTTTATAGTAAATAAATTGAACGAACACGGAATTTGCGCAAGCTCGGGCTCGGCTTGCTCCGCCTCCTCGAAGGAGGCTTCTCATGTATTAGCTGCGATGGGGTATGATGAGGGTATATCCTTCGGAACATTAAGAATATCTCTTTCCGAATATAATACGGAAGAAGAAATAGACACAATTATAAACAAATTGCCGTTAATAATTGCGGAAATACGTTCTGAAAATAGAATGTAAACAACTGTGAGCCACCGAAACACGCTTGACAATAGAGACGCAAACATTTGTAATATATTGCGATGATTTATAACAAAACGACTTAACCGGCGCATTCCGCTTGCTGAATGTGACGGTTTTTGCTATTATAATTAGGCACGTTTGTGAGCAAACGCGCAAAAATACTCACGGCGGGTGTTTTTTCGGGCTGTGCGGGGTTTTCCCCGTTCCCGGAACCTGAGCCTGCCGGCGGTAAAACTAATATAAAGAAGGAAACAAAAAATGCCGGTAGTATCAATGAAAAACCTGCTAGAAGCAGGAGTGCACTTCGGACACCAGACGCGCCGTTGGAATCCTAAAATGGGTCAGTACATTTATATGGAGCGCAACGGAATCTACATTATCGACCTGCACCAGACGGTGAAGTTTATCGACACGGCGTACAACGTCGTTAAGACAATCTCCGAAAACGGCGGCTCGATTCTTTTTGTCGGCACCAAAAAGCAGGCGCAGGACGCAATTCGCGAGGAGGCCTCGCGTATCGGGCAGTACTACGTCAATTCCCGCTGGCTCGGCGGAATGCTGACAAACTTCAAGACAATGCGCACGCGCGTTTCGCGTCTTGCTCAGCTCCGCAAAATGGAGGAGGACGGGACGTTTGATATGCTTCCGAAAAAGGAAGTTATAAAGCTCACAAACGAGATCTCAAAGCTCGAAAAATACCTTGGCGGCGTTAAGACGATGGAAAAGCTGCCCTCCGCGCTGTTCATCGTTGACCCCGAAAAGGAGCACAACGCGGTTGCCGAAGCGCGCAAGCTCGGTATTCCGATAATCGCGATTGTAGACACAAACTGCGACCCGGACGAGATCGACTACGTTATCCCCGGAAACGACGACGCGATTCGCGCGATTCGCCTGATTTCCTCCGCTATGGCCTCGGCATTTCTCGAGGGTCGTCAGGGTGAGGATATTGTTGAGCTTGAGAAGGAAGCAGCCCCGGTTGAGGCTCCGGTTGCGGACGAGACTGAGGAAGCCGCCCCGAATGCGGACGGTGCCGAATAAAAGGCGCGAAAAAATAAGCTTTAAGGAGAATTACTATGGCTTTTACAGCTGTTGATGTTAAAAATTTACGTGAAATGACCGGCGTTGGAATGATGGACTGCAAAAAGGCTCTCGAGGCCTCCGACGGCGATGTTGACAAGGCGCGCGACTGGCTCCGCGAAAAGGGACTTGCCGCCGCGCAGAAAAAGGCGGACCGCATTGCGGCCGAGGGAATCGCCTTTGCCGACGTTTACGACGGCGTCGGCGTTGCGGTTGAGGTTAACGCCGAGACCGATTTTGTCGCGAAAAACGAGAAGTTTGTTGACTTTGTAAAGGGCGTTGCCGAGGCCGTCGCAAAGGAGAACCCGGCCGATTTGGACGCGCTTTTTGCCGCGACGTTCCCCGGAACGAGCCGCACGGTGCGCGAGCAGCAGCAGGAAATGGTGCTTGTTATCGGCGAGAATATCTCCGTGCGCCGCTTTGCACGCAAGGCAACGGGCACAAGCATCGCCTACGTTCATGCGGGCGGCAAAATCGGCGTGCTCGTAAACCTCACTATTGAGGGGCTCGCGGACACCGCGCCGGCGATTGAGTTGGGCCGCGACATTGCAATGCAGATTGCCGCAATGCGTCCCTTGTACCTGACAAGCGCCGAGGTTGAGGCCTCAGAGCTCGAAAAGGAGCGCGAGATTCAGCTGACACTTGCTATGGAGGAAAACCGTGCCAAGGGCATTGACGAGGAGAAATCCCGCGCGATTGCCGAGAAAAAGGTCGCGGGGCGTATCAACAAGTTCTATGAGGAAATTTGTCTGCTGAATCAGCCGTTTGTCAAGGACAACAAGCTCTCAGTCGGCAAGGTTGTTGAGGAAACCGCCAAAAAGCTCGGCGGCAAGATTGCTGTAAACTCGTTCGTGCGCTTTGAAAAGGGCGAGGGAATTGAGAAGAAGCAGGAGAATTTCGCGGATGAGATCGCGAAGCTGGTGAAGTAAGAGCACCGCGAACGCGGGTAAGAAAAAGGACGGCTTAAGCCGTCCTTTTTTTGTGTTGTAGGTGTAGGGATAGGCTATGTAAAAGTCCTAATCGTGCCAGGAATGACCGCAATTCAAGCAGGCATATA
>JAISTA010000076.1 GCA_031272845.1 Oscillospiraceae bacterium | reverse complement strand
GTGTCCGACGCGGCGAGGGTTGTGGTGGCGGTGTGTGTATCCTGGCGGCGCAATTGCATCCCCCGTTACCGCAGCGTTTCCGTAGGGGACGGTGTCCTCGACGTCCCTTGTTTGGTTCGCCGCCGGACTGTGCGTTAGGCGGCGTTACCGGATGGCATGGGTGCGGTTGGGTAACATTCGTCTACCTCCGCGCTTTGCGCGTCGGGACACGCGGGCGCGTCGGTTTTGGGCGGGATTTCGGGCGCGGTGTTCTGTAGGGGACGCTGCCCTCCGCGTCCCGTGCGTTTATTGTTCGGGTTTGTGTGTTTTTTAGCAAAACGCCGTGGTCTCGGTGTTCTGCACGTATATTGTCCAGTTGCGGTGGTTCTAGAATCGGCAACGACGTTGTTTCGGGGACGGGACGCTGGGGGCGGTGTCCCCTATATTGGATTGCCGCACCTCGCCGCGTCGGGACACGCACCAATCTACAGCAACATGTGCGGCAGCAATCGTAGCAGCACCATCCTTCTGGTTGGCACCCCCACCGCAGTTCGCGCATACCGACCATCCAACCTGAGTCTTTAGCCCCGCACAGGCTTCGCCCCTGTGTGCGGCTGGGCTGAAGCATTCGCGCACACCACCGCACCTGTCATTGTGTGGGTAGGAACTACATTGCAGTACCGCCGTCTGCCCGGCATAAAAAAGATTTGCTTCTTTCTAAAAGAAGTCGCCCCTTTTTGGTTACTTTTTCCGGCGAAGCGGAAAAAGTAACCGCCCGCCGCGTAGGCGCTCCAGCAGTGAACCGAAAAGCAGCCGAGTCCCTATTCCAAACACCGCACCCCGCCCCAAACAGAGAACTTTTCGCTCCCGCCTATAGATTGCGTAGCAAAGAACACAAACAACGCCGCAAATCAAAACAACACCCTCACCCAACCTCCGCACCCCGCAAAAAAAAGAACCGCCCCAAAGGCTCTCTGCCCTCAGGCCGGTTCTTTTTATTATTCACCCCGCGCACCCTCGCGCGGTTCTGTTTTCCTAATGTACTCCGAGTCGATTGCGCAGGCTAGGCTCCTAGGTCGGCGCACCGCTCTTGCCTGTGCGTCGTCCGCGATTATCGGCCTTGGCGTAACAACTCCCGTGTCCGCGTTCTGCGCCGGCTGCGGCGTAATCGGCGGAGCTGCATACTGCGGAGCCGTCTCGGCAGACGCAGCAAACCCCACAGGATTCTCATCATTACTCCATCGCGTTATTAATGGCACTTGCGGCGCGGCTGGAGTTTGCGGCGCCGTTTGTTGCGAAACTCCGCCGTTCGGCGCAAAACCGAATTCCTCCAGCAGCCCCGCAAGTCCGCCCGGCGCGGCGGTCCCCATTGCCGTTGCCGGAATCACGGTTGACGCTTCAACCAACTCAATCGCACCCGCGTCAGCCGGCAAGCTCTGCGGCGTGATTGTTTCACGTGAAACAAATTGATTCGGCGCGGACGCGGGCAATGTTTCACGTGAAACATTTTGCCGAACGTCCTCCGGCTGCACAAACACCGCCTGTGCGGCCGGAGGCACGGGCACGACGGCCTCCGCAGCGCGTGGCGCGGATAGCGTGCCGCCGTCCGCCGAAACGATTGAAATCAAATAGTCGAGCCGCTCAACAAGCTGCGTTTGCAGCGCAAACACATTATCAAAAGATTCCGCGAGCTTCTGCGGCCAGTATTCACTTGCGCGGCCGCTGCCCGTCTGCGTCGAGCCATACACGGCGGAGCGCAGGAGAAAGTCCTCCTTGTCTATCTGCGCGCGCAGAGCCGTCAGCTCATTGAGCACAGAAAGCGCGGCGGCAGGGAGCGTAGCTTGCAAATATTCAATATGCTCCTCCGCCTCAAACAGATTATCCTTCAGCTCTGTGCGCACAGTTTTTGTATCTGCAAGCTCCGCCGAAAGCGCCTGTAGCCGGGCGTAAAGCTCGGTCACGGCCTTCGTCGCCGTGGCGTTGGCCTTCTGCGTTTCGGCAAGCTCAGCCCCAAGCGCTGAAAGCTCCTGCTCCGCGCGGCGGCGGCCGTCCTCCTCCGCGCGAAGACGGGCAGACAGCGACTCGACATACGCGACAACGTCGCGCTTTGAAAAGCCGCCAAAAAGTGTTGAATTGATACTAAGCTCAGACATGCGCTCATCCTGCTGAAAAATATATTTTGTAATGCCGCCTCTGCGGCTTTTTTCGCCGTTTATGGCTTTACCGCATCCGGAAGCGTTTGATCTGTCACGTCCGGCGGCGCGGGAGTAGTTTCCTCCGGGGGAAGCTCGTCCGTGTCCGGAGCATCCGGGTTGTCCGTCCCGCTGTCCGGTTCACCGACTTGCGGCACAACAGGCAAAAAGCCCTCCGCCCCGTCCGTCAGGTCGTACAAGTACGGAAACGCCTCAAGCTCCTGCCCGTCGGCGATTACAACGTTCCAAAACCTCAGCTGACCGTTCACCTCGCCGCTCCGCACGGCACAAGAGATATTCAGCACGTCGCACAGCGCCTTGAACGCCATTGCGTACCCCTCGGAAACGGAATCCTGGTCGCCCGATACAGTGCCGTAGGCCGTTGCGGCAAAGGACTGCGGCGGGTAAACAGCCTCAAGCGCCTCGGAATAGCTTGCGACCTTAGACAGCGAGTCTAATAAATCCCGCAAAACGCTGACGTCAGATGCGCCGCCCGCCGCGTTCGCGATTCTTGCGGCGTTCTGGCGCAGATACTCGGTTCGCAAGGCCAGCTGCTGCTGCGTCGCCGTACCGTAATCAAAGGTGATTTCAAATATACGCTCCTTATAAAACGGAGCGTCCGCCGGGTAGCACATAACATGCAAAATCGGCCTGACCGCAATATCAAGCGGCGCATCGTAATAAGACTGTTCGGCCGCCTCAAGCAAAAGCGCGGTGTTGATCTCAGACAGCTCTGTCGTGAAAAAAAGCCTGTCCCCATACCGCTTCATTGTGCTTGTGATGTTATTATTGACAGCGCGCGTTGATATTAGCCTGTTTGCGGAGCGCGTAGCGGTATTCACGACCTCCTCCGTGCGCTTATACTCAAATTCAAACACCGCCACGGAATATTCCGGATAAAACTCCGCCGGATTGTGCTTTATTCTTTCAACCGCAAAGCTGCCGAGTGCGTTAGAATGCGTAAAATCGTATACGGCGGTTGCGATTGCAGCCTCCACGCTGTCCGAAAACTCTGTCGGGAACGTAATTGTCGCGGCATAGCCGTAGCTTCGCACAATATTCTCAAAAATAGTTTGCAGCTCACCCGGCTCGCGCGCCGAATACTCGTTTTTCTCGTCCGCAGCCGGCGGTCTTTCCCCGCGCGGCTCGACTTTAATCACCACAGCGTCCAGAACAGAGCAGGAACAGGCGCCGATAAGAAGCAGCACCGCCAAGGCAAAGCAAAGTTTTTTTCTCAGCGAAATCATCCGTCCAGCAGCACGTCAAACAGGTGCACGACCTCAACGCCGTCCTCCGTTACGCCGACGCGCGATCGGTCTCCGGTTACGACAAGCTTCGGATACGCGTCCTTAAGGCGGGAGTACAGCTGAAGCGGACGCGCCCCGGCCTTTAACGTATCGTCAAAGCAGTAATAAACGCGCTCGTCACCCGAGAAGCACACAAAATCGACTGTATCCTTATTCAGCTTCCCGAAAAACACATTATAGCCGCGCGCGAGCAGCTCCAGATAAAAAACGTTTTCTATAACGGAGGCCAGTTCACCGTCACTCACTGTTTTTGCAGCCGAACGAAAGGCAATATCCGAGAAAAAGTATCTGTCAGAGGTCTTCAGCGGCGTATCGGCCAAAAGGTCGTACCGCTTCGCGCAGAAAACAATATACGCCTGCGTAAGCCTGTCAAGATACGCATAGACGGTCTCCAGCGTAAGGTCAAACTTTCTGTCCTTGAGCGCAAGAAAGCTCTGGTTTGCGGTTATCGAATGTCCGAGATTTGTGTTCAGGTGCCACAAAACGCCCTTAAGCAGCTCGTATCGCCGAACCTGCCCCGAAAGCGGCGCGTCTGACCACAGCGCAGCCGAAAGCACATCCGCCGCATAGGTGTGCGCCTCGTCCTTATCCGCCGGAAAGCGCCACATAAGCGGAAAGCCTCCGCGCGTTATATAGTCCGCGAATTCACGCGCGGGATCCGGCGGCTCGTCCGACAGCGTTCTGTTATGCGCGAACACCTCCCGAAACGACAGCGGCAGGATAAGGTGCTTGTCACAAAACTCGTCTAGAACAGCGGTGTTCGGTATTGAAACCCCGTCCGCATGCGAAACGCACACGGTAATATCCGGCACAAGGCCGTAAAGGTCCTCAGAGGAGTTGCGCGCAAGGTGCAGAACGGCAAGGGCCCATTCGTGAATCGACAGAGGCTCGTTTATGAGAATATGTATTTTTCCGTATTCCCGGTCGGCGCCCTTTGCCGCCGCGCAAACAGCGGAATGCAGCTCAACATGGTCGCGGTAGGTCTCATACCCCGTGTCGCACGAAACAGTAACGAAATTCTGCTTCGGCGCGCCGTTTTGGATAAGCTGCTCCTCATAGCTGCGGAAAAGGCTGGTCTTTCCGGCACGGCGCACACCGTAAAGAAGCTTTACGCGGCGCTCTGAACCCGGATAAAATATTTTGCTGAAATCTTTGCGGTAAATCACAGCGTAATTATAGCACGGTATAAGAAAAAAAGCAAGCGCTTTTGAGGGAGATTGGAAATATTGGGGGGGGCGGGCTTTTTGTTT
>JAISTA010000028.1 GCA_031272845.1 Oscillospiraceae bacterium | reverse complement strand
CCGCGAATCAGGCCTCCGCCGTTTGCGTGCAAAATTGACGCGGCATTTTTCGCCCAGTGCCTTGCGAGCGCCTTTATAGTCCATTCCGCAACGCCGCATTTTTCGCTTGCCCACGCCGGGTTTTTCGGCTGTCCGTCGGTTTTTCCGAGAACATAATCCTCGAATTTGTCAAAGCCGTACGCGTGACTTGCGATATATTCCTTGTCGTAAGTGTCCTCTGTTATCCACGTGTGCGCAATCGCAAGCTGCAGCGCCGCGTCCGTATTCGGGAGTACCGGAATCCATTTGTCGGCGTGAACGGCGGCTCCGTAGTTAAAATCGGGGCAGATGAAAATACTGCGCTTTCCGATAGAGCTCATCCAGTAGCAAAGCCGCGAGGTTATCTGACCGACTACGCCGAGAGGCGTCGTCTCCGGGTCGCAGCCCCAGTAAAAGAGCGTGTTCGCGTGTTCCGCAATGTCCGGGTACAGGTTTGTCATCGGCATCATTTCGCCGACCGGCTCACAGCCCCAAACGTGCTTTGCGCCCCAGAACCAGCCCTCCCAGGAGTCCATATTCCGCATTTGCAGCGTGTATCCGCCGAGAATTGACAGCAGCCTGTTCGGACAGCCGTGCGACGGCGCGACGTGCTTGCCCTCGCCGTGCATATCAGACTCGCACAAAACCGCCTCCATACCGTACTCGCGCTTGACTCGCCGCAGCTCGTCCGCCACAAGGCGCGCCGCCTCGTCCCACGAAATGCGTACGAATTTGGACACGCCGCGATTCTGCGGATTGCGCTCGCCGTTCGGCTCCCAGTCAACGCGCTTCATCGGGTACGTCACGCGGTTTTTGGAGTACACCCGCGTTTTGTAGCCGAGACCGAAGGGCGAGATTGTGACCTTGTCCGGCGCCGAAAATTTACTGCCGTGAGCGGAAATCGACCACGGATTGTGCGTTTTTTTAAGCTCCGGGTCGTATCTGTACGGCCGGACGCGAATCATCCTGCCGTCCAGGCTATCGACAAGGCAGGGGCCGCCGCTTTCAGGCCCCATAAGTGAAAAGCTTATTACATTTTGCTTGTCATATAGTTTCATATATTAATTATATACGAAATACACAAGAATATCAAGAGGGAATTTAGTAAATCCGAAAGAAACTGTACAACATAAAGCGAACGGCTTGCCTCGCCGGTTAGACCGACCGCCGCAAAAAAATACACATTTTGTTGACAAAACCGGCCGCTTGTGTTATTATGCTGATTAATATTGGGATGTGTGAGGATTTTACACAATGAAGCTTTTGAAAATAATAGGCTGGGTGTTCGGATTTTTAATTTTAAGCGCACTTTGGTGGGCCTTTTGGCTTTTAATTCTTAACGCCGGGACAGAGGGCGAGCCGCCGCAGTCCGAAGTGGGTCGATGCCTCATTATTGGAATTATTACTGCCGCCGCAATTGTAATTATTTTCGGTATTATCACCGGAATCAGCAAGCTCAACAAGATTTATTTGCTGCGCGAAACCGCAAAATCCGCTTTCAGCAATATTGACATATACAAAACCCGCGCCGACAGACTGTACAGTCAGGCAAACGACGCAATCAACAGATACATTTTACACGAGTCAGACGTTCAAAAAAGCGTAGCTGAAAGCCGCAAAATCACAATAAATTCATCAATCGCCCTGCACGCCGTTGTCGAAAGCTACCCCGATTTGAAAGCCAATACGGGTATGCAGCAGTTGCTTTCTGAAATTGTAAAATCAGAGGATTATTTGTCGAGCACAAAAACGCTTTACAACACCACCGTCAAGACCTACAATTCCGTGCTGTCCAGCTTTCCCATCAACATTATTCGCCGCTTGATGAAGCTCAAAGCAATGGAATATTACACCGAGGCTGAACCGGAAGCAGAGCCTGAAATAACAATAAAATTCGACTTTGACAACTGATTAAGCAAAGCGAGCTGCCGAAACAAGGAAGTTGACGTATATATAAAAAGCCTCGCAAGATGTCAGACAGCCTTGCGAGGCTTTTTTGTGCGAAAATAGCTCTTTATATTACATTGCCGCTTACTTATGCCCCTGCTGGCGGCACCATAGCTTCATCACAAGCCCGTGCGGCAGCAGCTTTACAAGCCGCACCTGCGACCGCACGCCAAGGCCGAGTATTGACACAGGCTTTTTCCGCGAAAGATCGCGCATCGCCTTTTCAACAACCTCGCCGGATGTCCAAAGCTTGTTGTAATTCGTAACAGCGCCGTTATCAGAAACAGCGCGGTCGAAAAACTCCGTCTGCACCCAGCCGGGGCAGACACACATCACATGTATGCCGCGCGGCCTCAGCTCAACGCCGAGCGCTCGCGACAGGCTGAGAACCATCGCCTTTGAAGCGCCGTAGGCCGCCATATACGGCACCGGCTGAAACGACGACAGCGAACCGAGGTTGATTATTGCCGAACCGCTGCCCATATACGGCAACACGGCGGAGGTCAGCTCAATCAAAACGCGGCAGTTCAGGTCAATAATACCCGCGGCGTCAGTCCGCTCCGTTTCCTCGAGCAGGGCGAATTTGCCATAACCCGCCGTGCTGCACAAGAACCGCACGTCCGTCTTTTCCGCCTCAAGCGCCGCCGCAATGCCGTCAATCGCACCCGGCGCGGTTAAGTCCAGCGCAAACATCCGCGCGGGAAGCGCAAGCTCCGGCACAAGCTCCGCGAGCTTTGCCTCACGCCGTGCGACAAGCCAAATTTCGTCCGCTGTGTCCTTTTCGGAGGCATATTTTTGCGCGAGCGCCAAGGCAAAATCGCGCCCCATACCGGACGACGCGCCTGTTACAATACCGATTCTTTTCATGCTTATCTCACCGCAAACATAAATTTCAAGGCCAACATGCCAATCGCCCCGCATATTTTCAATTTTGCCTGACTATAAGCTTTGAGGCCGCCATCCCAAGCGCGGCGCAAAGCAGAGCAAGTAAAAGGCTGACCGCCGCGTATACTGCCGCAACCAGAGCCTTTCCGTCCTGAAACAAGCGCACGGTTTCGAGACTGAACGTCGAAAACGTGCTCAGTCCCCCGAGCAAACCCGTATTAAACACAAGCTTGCTTTTAGGTGGAATTTCAAACGCGGTTCCGTCAAGACCAACGGCAAATCCGATAAGAAACCCCGCGATAACGTTCGCCGCAAGCGTCGCGAAGGGAAACCTCGCCGACGGTATCGCCCTTGTCAGCAGATACCGCAGCACCGCGCCAACGGCCCCTCCGGCGCCTACATAAAAAACGGCCATTTCACCGCACCCCCATTTTCAAATGCTCATCGAAAGGCCTTTGGCATACAAGGCCGCCCTGCGCCCGCTATATCTTCGCGTCGCAGTATTCGCAGAAGCCGCCGGGGCTTCTCCTATCCGGCAAATACGGGTTTGTGCGGGTTATACACACCGGATTCGGGCAGTACCGCGCCGTCGCGGCCTCATAATAGCGCGGCTCCGTGCGCGGCAAATTCTGCTTTTCCAGGAGCAGCGCCATACGAATAAACATCCCGTACCGCGCCTGACGGAAATACACCGCGCGCGGGT
>JAISTA010000019.1 GCA_031272845.1 Oscillospiraceae bacterium | reverse complement strand
AATTTCAAACACCGCAACTGTGGCGCACAGAGAACACTTCGTTCCCGCCTTGAGTTGTACGTCTAAAAGAACACCCACACTGCCGCAAACACCCAAGCAGTCACACAAACATAGCACCCGCCCCAAACAGAGAACTTTTCGCTCCCGCCGATAGATTTGCGTAGCAAAGAACACAAAGCACCGCCACAAATCCCCCGCCCCCACCACAAGGAACCCCTTTTATGCCCACAACAAAAAAACCAACCCTCTCTTTCGAGCAGCAGCTCTCGCGTATAGACGAAATCGTCCGCGCGCTTGACGGCGGCGGCGTCAGCCTTGACGAATCGCTCAAGCTCTTTGAGGAGGGCACAAAGCTCATCCGTCAGGCACAGGAAACGCTCCAAAAGGCGGAGCAAACCGTCGTCCGTCTGTCAAAGGGCGCGGATGGCGAGCCTGTCGAAGCGCCGTTTCCGGATTTGGAGGCATAGCCTTGAAGAACACGCAAGGCGCCTTTGCAGAGCGCATGGCGCGGTACGTTGCCGCTGTTGAAGCCGCCGCCCGCGCCGCGTTTCCCGAAAACGAGCATGGTCTGCGCGAGCCGATGCGGTACAGCCTGCTTGCCGGGGGAAAGCGCCTACGCCCGGTGCTTGTTATGGCGTTTGCGGAGCACTTCGGCGCGCCTGCCGAGGACGCTGGCGCCTACGCTCTCGCGATTGAAATGCTGCACACCTACACGCTGATTCACGACGATTTGCCCGCGATGGACAATGACACGCTGCGGCGCGGAAAACCTACGTGCCACGCGGCTTTCGGCGAGTGGCAGGCGATTCTTGCCGGGGACGCGCTCCAGGCGGAAAGCTTTGCGGCTGCCGCCGCCGCTGAAAATATGACGGCGGGACAGACGCGGCGGGCGATTGCGTCGCTTGCCGAAGCCGCTTCGGGCGTTTGCGTCGGCCAGTATATGGATCTGCAAAACGAAAGCGGCGGCGGGCGCACCTTTCCGCCGGACGTGGTTGCGACGCTCAAGACGTGCGCTCTGTTTTCCTGCGCGTGTCAGCTCGGCACAATCGCGGCGACTCCCGATTATAACGAGCTTGCGGAGGAGGCCGCGAGGGCGTTCGGATACCTCCTCGGAATGGCGTTTCAGATTCAGGACGATATTCTAAACGCGGTCGGCGACGAAAAAACACTCGGCAAAAACGCGGGAACGGACGGCGAGCGCGGCAAGCTAAACTTTGTGACGGTATTCGGCCTTGCAAAAGCGCAGGAGCTGGCGGACGCGGAATTCCGCGAGCTGGAGCTGCTTGTAGCGGAAAACCTCGGAAATGACGCATTTTTGTCAGACTTGTGCGGCAATTTGAGAGGCCGCCGCACTTGACAGGAGCGCCGCAGTGGTGTACAATAGCTTGCGCGAGCGGCACGCACTGCGTGCCAAAACAGTAAACGCGGCTTGCACCTCCCCAAACAGGACTTTACGTCCTATTCGGTTTTACATTTTTAATCCGCTTTCACCGACCTGGCCCGCATGGTCTGCCGTTTGTGAAGGCGCTGACGCAAAAATCAATATCATCTCGGAGAAGACATAAAAAACATGGCAAAAGCAAAAAACCAACAGCTTGACGCACGCGCCGAGCGCTATAAAATGACAGAATCCGGGCGCACACGCCTTATTGAGGCACTGCGCACCCTTGAAACAGAGGAGCTTCCAAAGGTACTTGAAGCTTTGGGCGAGGCCCGCAGCTACGGCGACCTTTCGGAAAACAGCGAGTACAAGGCCGCGCGCGAGGAGCAGGCGCAGCTTGATGTGCGCCGCCACGACCTTGAGGATCTTATCGCAAACGCGGTTATCGTCGAGTACGAGCACAAGGAGGGCGAATGCACCCTCGGCTCAACCGTGACTGTTGAGGTCGGCAAAACGACTGCGGTTTACACAATCGTAAACTCGCTTGACGCAAATCCGTTTGAGCGCAAAATTTCAGACGTGTCGCCCCTCGGGCGCGCGCTTATCGGCAAGGTCGTCGGCGAAACGGCCGAATATGAAGCGCCGGGCGGCAAGGCCTCGGCAAAAATCAAGAAAATAGAGCACATATAGCTTACAATATTTAACGCGCTGACGGGCGGAAAGAACCGTCCGTACGGTGCATTTACAGGATAATAATGAGCACACCCGAACAAACAACAGAAAACGCGCAGCCGCTCTCAGAGCTGCTGCAAATCCGCCGCGACAAGCTCACGGCGCTTATTGACGCGGGGCAAAACCCGTATGAGGTCACCTCCTTTGCCAGAACACATTTTTCCGCCGAAATTAAAGCGGATTTTGACGCGCTTGAAAACAGCGACGTTTCAGTCTGCGGGCGCATTATGGCAAAGCGCGGCATGGGCAAGGCGATTTTTGCCGACATTGCCGACGACCGGGGCCGCCTGCAAATATACGTCCGGCGCGACGACGTGGGCGAGGAGGCGTTTGCCGGCTTTAAGAAGTGGGACATCGGCGATTTCGCGGGCTTCTCCGGCTTTGTGTTTAAGACGCAGATGGGCGAGATTTCAGTCCACGCAAGGGCAGTCACGCTGCTGTCTAAATCCCTGCGTCCGCTTCCAGAAAAGCACCACGGTCTGACGGACGTTGAGACAAAATACCGCAAGCGGTACCTCGACCTTATAATGGATGAGGACTCCCGCCGCGTGTTTGAGATTCGCTCAAAATATGTGTCGCACCTGCGGGCTTTTCTTGATTCGCGCGGCTTTCTTGAGGTGGATACGCCTGTTCTGAACACCATATCAGGCGGAGCCTCCGCGCGGCCGTTTGTCACGCACCACAACGCGCAGGACATTGATATGTACCTGCGTATCGCGACGGAGCTGCACCTGAAGCGGCTCGTCGTCGGCGGGCTTGAGCGCGTGTACGAGGTCGGGCGCATTTTCCGCAATGAGGGGATGGACACGAAGCACA
>JAISTA010000221.1 GCA_031272845.1 Oscillospiraceae bacterium | reverse complement strand
TATTTCAAATCGTACATGGACTTTTTCCTGCAAAATGAGAGACTGAATCACAGCTACCCGATCGGCGGAATTTTCTCCGATATAGATTACTACTGTCAAAACCCCAACAATCCGTCTGCCTTTTTTTCGCTTGAGCCGCTGGGACTGGACAAAAAGCCCGCCGGCAATTACCTTGTCGGCTACACAAGGGGCAACTACGGGAAAACAAGCGGAATCGCGGAGCGCTTCATAGCCTACGCAGAGGAGAACGGACTTGCCTTCGACGGGCCTGTGTACAATGTATTTTTGCTATCCGATTTGTGCGTCAGCGACGGGGAACTCTTGATGCAGGCGTCAGTACAGGTAAAGCCCGCGCGAAAGAAAGCCGGCAGACGGTAACGCGGCCGCAGCGCATTGTGTCAAAAAGGAGGACTTCTGTTCCTCCTTTTTTTGCGCTCCCCCGCCCTATCCGTGGATACTCTCGGATTTTTTTCTGATGTGTCCGTTTTTCAGCGAGCGGTGCTGTATCAGCTGCGCGGTGATTGAGATTGCGATTTCCTCCGGCGTTTCACCGCAGTTTGCGATACCGATCGGCGCGATTATTCTGTGCAGGTCGTCCGCCGAATACCCGGCCTCCTCGCGCAGCTTGCCGAGCATGAGCGCGGTCTTTTTCGCCGAGCCCATACACCCGATGTAATACGCGGGCGTTGCCAGCGCCTGCCGCGCGACGTTGTAGTCCTTATTGTGACCGCGCGTTACGACGACGACATAATCGTTATACGTCAGCGTAATATAATCGCCGATTGCGTTAAAATCCGCGAGTATAAGCTCCTTTGCGTCCGGAAACAGCTCCTTTGCCGCGTATTCAGGCCGATCCTCGTATACGGCGCATATAAAGCCGACTCGCGCGAGCACGGGCACAAGCGCCTGCGCGACGTGTCCGCCGCCGAAAATGTACACCTTGCCCGCCTGCGTCAGCGGCAGCGTAATCCGCGACGGCTCCTTATACACAAGCGTGTGCTGAAAGTCCGCGTCTGCAGGCTCGCCGTACACATACGAAAATCGCGCGGGCTCATCTCCGTTCAGGTCAAGCACAAGCCAGGAGTCGGCATTATCGTAAAACCGCGCGGCGGCCTGAGTAAACGCCCGCTTGTTGTCCTCTGTCGGCAAAACCACCGTGAACATAATCGCCGCGTCTCCACCGCAGACCATGCAGATGTTGCCCGTTTCGTCCGGCTTGAGGTTATATTCGTTCAGCGCGGCGGCCGGCGCCTCACCGTCAAGCATAAATCGCATAACGCTCTGCGCCTCAAACTCAACGGCCCCGCCGCCGACAGTCCCGGTGCACTGCCCGCCCTCCGTCATAACCATAGCGGAGCCCGCCTTTCGCGGCGTGGACTTGTCCGTCTGCGCAATTACGGCAAATACCGCCGTCCGCCCAAGGGACAGCTCCTCCGCGATTTTTGTAAGAACCTTTATCACAAATATGTACATCCTTGAAAATTCATGAATACCGCTCTTTGCATAATAAGCTTTTTGTTTATTGTACATTCTTTCTTCAAATAATTCAAGCGAATATTTTGATTCCCTTAAGCATATTTTGTACTAATCCTTTTTCTTGAAAAGTTTTTTTGCGAAAACGGCTTTATACTTTATTATAGTCAGGGAATTATGCTGCAATTACTGAAAAACAAGCTAAAATCAGAAGCAGGCACCGGCCGCCGCAAGGCAATCGCCGCGTCTGCCGGACTTATATCCTCGATTGCCGCGCTCACGCTGCTGTACATAATCTCCGCCGTGCTGACGCTTTCCGGCAAGCTCCCGGAGGGGCTTATTCCCGTTATAGCGACGACCGCCGCTTTTTTTGCCGCTCTGTGCGGAGGACTTGCAACGGCGGCTGTCTACGGCAGAAAATTCCTGCTCACCGGCCTGTGCGGAGGCGCGGTATTTGCCGCCGCACGGATTATCGCGGTACTATTCGCCGCGCCGCAGGACGCGTTTTCGCTTCACACATTTGCGCTGACCGTACTTTTCGCTGCGGCGGGAGCGCTGGGCGGCCTCGTCGGAGCCTTTATTATAGGCGCGCGGCACTGAGGTAAGAGCAGGCCGCCTGCTTTGCTGAAAACGCTGTACTGTAGCTCTCACACAAGAAGTTTACTAAGAGGAAAAAGCAAATGAATCACAACAGAAGACATCCGATTACAATAATCTGCGCCGCGTTTTGCCTCGCCGGGGCAATTATCGGCGCGTCTGTCTCAAAAAACAGCGCCTTTGCGGAGAGCGTGACGGGCAGTCTGCTCACCTTCAACGCAAAAAGCTTTTGGGACAACCTGTTTTCAACAGGCAAATACCTCCTTGCCGCCGTGTTCCTGTCCCTGTCGCTGTTCGGAGGGCCGGGAATACCGATTCTCTGCGGTCTGCGTGGCTTTTTTGCCGCGTATTATATGACGGCTGTCGTGTCGATTGTCGCGCACGGCAAGGCGCTTTTCGCCGTGCTGATATTCTTTCTGCCGTTTCTGCTGTCAATCTCCGCGATACTGAGCTTTGCCTCGTCTGGCACCCAGACCTCCGCCGGAATTACTGTGCGCGCGTTCGGGCGCGGAGCGGGCGGTGCGGTTGTGAACCGCGAATTTATACAGCGCTTTTGCGTGTCGGTTGTGCTGGTTGTGCTCGCGGCGCTGTATGAAACCTACGCCGCGCCGGGGATTGCCGCCTCGCTTCTGCGCGCGTAGAGCTTTGGCGGCGGCGGTATCCCACATCACAAATAAAAAAGCAGCGCGGCGGAGCTCACACTCCGCCGCGCTGCTTTTGCCGCAACAGTCCCCTATTGCGG
>JAISTA010000218.1 GCA_031272845.1 Oscillospiraceae bacterium | reverse complement strand
TACCGATTCTTTGCGCGACGATGAGCTTTGTCGTGTCCGCCAGGCTCTCGCCGAGAGCGCGGCGAAGCGCGGCGTCCGTCTTAAAGTCGAGCGCGGAAAACGAATCGTCAAAAATCAGCACCTCCGGTTTTTTGTAAACCGCGCGGGCGATTGAAAGGCGCTGCCGCTGTCCGCCGGAGAAATTCGTTCCGTCCTGCGAAACGGGCGCGTCAAACCCCTCGGGCAGCTCGTCTGTAAATTCCTTTGCCTGCGCGATTTTTGCCGCCTCTGCCAATAGCTCAGGGATAGCGTCTCCCTCGCCGCCGTATGAAATGTTCTCGGCGATGCTGCCGGAGAACAAAAATGCCCTTTGCGCGACAAAGCCGACGCGCGCGCGCAGCTGCTTTATATCCCACTCGCGGATCGGCAGGCCGTCGACCAAAATCTGCCCCTCCGTCGCGTCATAAAACCTCGGAATCAGGTTAATAAGCGTAGACTTGCCTGAGCCTGTCGAGCCGATAAACGCGATGGTCTGGCCGCGCTTGGCCGTAAAGGAAATGTCGTGCAGAACATAGTCCTCCGCGTCCGGGTACTTAAAGGACACGCCGCGAAATTCAACCTCGCCTTTCGGCGCGTCCTCCGGCGGAACCGCGCTGCCGGTTTTGACTGCGGGAACAGTGCCCAGCACTTCGTTTATACGCGTGACAGAAACGATCATACGAGGAGCCATAACAAAAATCATAGCGAGCATCATGAACGCCATCAGAATTTGCATAGCGTAGGAGGAGAACACAAGCATATCGGCAAAAAGCTGCTGCTTTTCCAATACGATCTGCCCCATCATAGTGAGGTATTCCGCCGATTCCTTGTTTGCCAAAAGCGCGGGGTCGAACACAGACATATTAAGCGGCGCGGCCTGGATTATGTACGCGCCGATCCAGTAGATTCCGAGCATAAGCATTGAAATAACAATGCGCATTGTCGGGTTGAAAAACTGCATTGCAAGGTGCGCCTGAAGGCTGTTTTTCGTAACGGCGAGGTTCGCCTCAGAAAAACGCTCCTGCTCATATTTTTCGGCGTTGTAGGCGCGCACAACACGCAAGCCGGACAGGTTTTCGCGCACAATGCGGTTAATGTTATCGGTAAGGCTCTGCATTTTCTTAAAGCGCGGTATCGCGTAGCGCATAATCATCGCTATAACGGCGACGAGCAGGATTATGCAGCCGCCCGTGAGCGCCGTCCACTGCCAGTTTTTCGCCGAGATTTTGATTATCGCCCACACAGCGAGTATCGGAGCCTTGATTATGACCTGAAGCCCCATCGCAACGATCATCTGAACCTGCGTTACGTCGTTCGTCGTGCGAGTTATAAGGCTGTTCGCCGAGAAATTGTTCATTTCTCCCGCGCCGAAGGCCATAACAGATGAAAATACGCGTCCTCTGATTCTCGCGGAAAGCGAGGCCGCGATACGCGCCGCGATATAGCCTACGACAACCGCAGTCGCGGCGGAGGCAAGCGTCAGCCCGAGCATTTTCGCACCGGAAATCATAATGTTTCTGATTTGATCCTGCGGACTCTGCAAATACATCGCGATTTCGTTCATATAGTCCGGCAGCTTCAGATCCAGCCAAACCTGAGCTATAATCAGAACCAATGCGATTCCTGCCGCCGTCCACTCGCGCGCGGAGGCATTTTTAAGCAGTCGAATTAGCTGTTTCAAATATGTACCCTCTTTATGATAAAAAAATTACTGACCTGTCAGTGCCGCCGGCACAGCTTTTTGCGACGCATTATTATTTATGCCCCGCGCATAGCGCATATCGCGGCAAATCCTGCCGCAGCCTGCCTGTTGTCCGTTTCGAAGCGGCCGCTCCTAGTGTGATATATTGAAGCGGTGCACTGTATTCGCATCGCACCGCAACACGCGCGGCTCAGTTGGCGCACGCTTAGAGCAATTCGCTTGCCCATAAGAATACCCCAAGCTTGCTTTCAAGCTCCGTTACTATAAACACCAACAACAGGTAAGGGCGATTGCCCTTGCCTGTTGTTAATTGTAGTACAGTTATTTAGAAAATGCGTTAATAAACCGTGAACAATGCTGTGTTTTTTTATTCCGTGACGAACGGAATCAGCGCCGCGATACGCGCGCGCTTGATTGCCTCCGTCAGCTTGCGCTGATGCTCGGCACAGGTTCCCGTTGTGCGGCGCGGCAAAATCTTGCTGCGCTCTGAAATGAATTTGCGCAGTGTCGCGACATCCTTATAGTCAATGCTCTCTGTTTTTGCAACGCAGAACTGGCACACCTTGCGGCGGCGCTTCTGATAGCGGCCGCGCTGCTGAGCGTCGCCTGCTCCCGCCGCGCGGTAACCGCCGGTACGCGGCGCGCTCGACTGCTCTGCCTGAGCGCCGGCAGGTGCAGCCGCTTCCGTCGCCTGCTCGGCAGGGGCCTCCGTCACGGGGACGGCGGCTTCTTCAACCGACGATTCCGTGGAATTGTTTTCAAAAATCAATGGAATATCCTCCAAATCAAAAGTAATTGGCGTACATCACGCGGCGTTTGTCCGAATCGGCAAACGCGGCCGTTACCGCACGCGGATTTTGCGCCAAACGGCGCAAAATCGTTTTAGAGTGTGTTAACAATGTCTGTTCAATGCCGTTTTCAAGTGAATTTTACTGTTTTTCGGCTCGCTGTCCGAGGCAGAGTATCAGTCCGCCTGCGACCCGCTTGCCGAAAAGCATTCAAAGCTTCTCTTGAAACCGTCTGTTTCAGGGGCACGTCAGCACCCTCTAGAAGGGCAGCTCCTCGTCGTCCTCATACTCGGCAAAGCCTCCGTCCGGAACGTCAAACTGCGGCGAATGTCCCGCCGCCGGGGAGGAGGGCGCTGCAGGCTTGCGGAAGCCGCCGCCCGAGCCGTACTCGGAATAGCCTGTGCCGGAAACGTCCTTATCGCGGCGGTCGCCCGTGAAAAACACGTTTTCCGCGACAACCTCCGCGCTGCGGCGCTTGTTTCCGTCCTTGTCAGTCCAGTCACGGATTTGAAGACGGCCCGTAACAGCCGTCATCTGTCCTTTAACGAACCACCTTGAGACGAACTCCGCAGTTTTTCCCCACGCCACAATATCGATAAAATCGGTTTGGCGCTCGCCTTCCTTCGGAGCGTACTGACGGTCTACCGCCAGAGTGAACGATGTAACTGATGTGCCGGACTGCGTTGTGCGCAGCTCCGGATCTCTCGTCATTCTTCCCATAAGTGTTATTATGTTCATTTTGTTTACCTTGGTATGCCGCTGTCAGCCGCGGCGCGCTTTTGTTGCTTTGCCTATCGTGTTCCGGCAGTTCTACGCGATATCTGTGATCAGGTAACGCAGCACGCCGTCTGTAATACCGAGCACGCGCGTAAGCTCCTGCGGAAATTCCGGCTTAGACTCGAACCTGACGATAACGTAATGTCCGTCCGCCTTATCGTTAATGCGATAAGCTAAGCGGCGGCGGCCCCATTCGTCGGTCTCTGCAATCGTACCGTTTTCCTCTATAAGCTTTTTGAACTTCTCAACTGCCGCAGCGATATTTTCCTCGCCGAGATCTGTGTCGAGAATGTACAAAAGCTCATATTTTCCTGAAACTTTAGCCATTTTTTGGCACCTCCTTGTGGTCTTTATGGCCTGCCCAAAGCTATGCGCAGGCAAGGAAGTAAACGTGCGCAAACACTGACGCACAGTAAACTATAGTTGCATATTAGCACAAAGGGGAGGGAATGTCAAGAGGGAATTTTCGGGGTTTTACGCGGGGCGGCGTTTGCCGCGCGGTCTTTTGCTTAACGTAGGAGCGGGGGGCTTGGGGTTTGTGGCGGTGGAGGTGTTCTTTATAGACGGTAATGTTTAGGCGGGAACGAAAAGTTCTCTGTGCGGCGCAGGTTACGGTGTTTGGAATAGGGACTCGGCTGCTTTTCGGCTCACTGCTGAAGCGCCTACGCGGCGGGCGGTTACTTTTTCCGCTTCGCCGGAAAAAGTAACCAAAAAGGGGCGACTTCTTTTAGAAAGAAGCAAATCTTTTTTTATACCGGGCAGACGGCAGTGCTGCAATGCAGTCCCTGCCCACATCGCGAGAAGTGCGGTGCAACGTCCGAACGCCTACGCACCGCCGCACACAGGGGCGAAGCCTGTCGCGGGGCTAAAGACTTAGGTTTGGCTGCATGTGTGCGCGAGGTGCGGTGGGGGTGCCAACCGGAAGGATTGTGCTGCTACGATTGCTGCCGCACGTGTTGCGGGAGATGGGTGCGTGTCCCGACGCGGCGAGGTGCGGTGGTAACGATAGGGTACAACTTGCGGTGCGGTTGCGTCCCCGCTGCCGCAACGTTTCCGTAGGGGACGGCGTCCTCGACGTCCCTACCCTTGGTTTGCCGCTAGACTTTGCGTCAGACGGCGTCACCGTCTGGCATTGGTGCGGTCGGGTACCGTTGTCCTAGGACGCGCTTTGCGCGTCCTGGACGGGAATGTGTTATAGCTATGTCTATGATTTTTGGCGTGGCGTGTTGTAGGGGACGCTGCCCTCAGCGTCCCGTGCGTTTATTGCTCGGTTTCGGTTGTTTTTAGCGCAAATGTTGTGGTCTTGACGTTCCGGACGTATATTGTCCGGTTGCGTTGGTTCTAGA
>JAISTA010000197.1 GCA_031272845.1 Oscillospiraceae bacterium | reverse complement strand
CCATCAGAAATGACACGACAACCACCAAGCCCGCACGTCCAGGATGCGCAAAACGCGTCCAAGGACGACCGCACCCAACCGTACCAATACCGTACGGTAACGCCGTCTGACGCAAATTCCGGCGGCAAACCAAACAAGGGACGTCGAGGACGCCGTCCCCTACGGAAACGTTGCGGTAACGGGGGACGCACCTGCACCGCAAGAAATACCACCTTCACCACAACACCCGCTGCGTCGGGACACGCACCAATCTCCCGCACAACGTGCGGCAGCGATCGTAGCAGTACCGTCCTTCCGGTAAACACCCCCACCGCAGTTCGCGCATATATGCAGCCTAACCTAAGTCTTTGGCCCCGGACAGGCTTCGCCCCTGTGTGCGGCTGGGCTGAAGCATTCGCGCACACCACCGCACTTCTCGCGGTGTGGGCAGGGACTATATTGCCGCACCAGCTGTGCCCGGCATAAAAAAAGATTTGCTTCTTTCTAAAAGAAGTCGCCCCTTTTTGGTTACTTTTTCCGGCGAAGCGGAAAAAGTAATCGCCCGCCGCGTAGGCGCTCTTGCTTCGCATAGAGACTAAGCTAAATCCCAATTCCAAACACCGAAATCTGCGTCAAACAGAGAACTTTTCGTTCCCGCTAATAGATTTGCGTTGCAAAAAACACCACGCCACGCCGCAAGCCCAAAGCAGTCACATAAACCCCGCACCCCGCCCCAAACAGAGAACACTTCGCTCCCGCCTCCAGCTTTTCGCCGCAAAGAACACCCGCCCCCGCAGCAAAGCCGAAGCGGATACCCTCTAAATCGTCTTCCGCACCTGCGCCCCAAGCCCCGCCAGTCCTGACCCTGCGTGCCGCGCGTGACACAGGGCTATTGCCAGCGCGTCTGCCGCGTCGTCCGGACGCGGAACAGCGGCGAGCGCGAGCAGTCTGCGCGTCATCTCCATAACCTGCGGCTTTTCCGCACGTCCGTAGCCCGCGATTGCCTTTTTTACCTCAAGCGGCGTGTACTCATACATCGGAATTCCCGCCGCCTCTCCCGCAAGGATCGCGGCGGAGCGCCCGTGCGCAACGGAAATCCCGGTGGTGAGGTTCGTGTTGAAAAACAGCTCCTCAACGGCGATTTCATCCGGCCTATAAATCCTGATAAGCTCGCTCACATCCTTATTTATGTTGTATAGCCGCAGTGAAAGACGCTCGCCCGCCGGCGTTTCGATAACGCCGTGCGCGATGTGCGCGGTTTTTGCTCCGGATACGTCAATCACGCCGAAGCCGACCGTCGCGATTCCGGGGTCTATGCCGAGTATGCGCAAAAATGCTTCCTCCGATGTTTAGCTTTACAAAAGTGCGGATATAATCATCTTACAAATTCTTTCTATACGGTGATTACATAGATGAAATTCCGTTTTACAAAAAGCAACAATTCCTTCTCGCTTGCCGCGCGGCTTGAGCTTGCGGCGCTTGCCGCGATTGCGGCGGTGCTGCTGACCTCCGCGATAACCGCGAGGGCGCAGGAGGAGCTTTCAGACAAGCTTGTGCGCCTGCATGTTGTGGCAAACAGCGACAGCGACGAGGATCAGGCCGTAAAGCTTGCCGTGCGCGACGAGATAATCGGGCTGATAACGCCTGTTTTGGAATCCGTTCAGTCGCAGGGCGGCGCGGAGGAGAAAATCGGCGAAAAGCTGCCGGAAATCGAGGCGGCCGCCGAAGCGGTGCTTGCCGAAAACGGCTTTTTCTACGGGGTTACGGCATATATCGCGGTTGAGGACTTTCCGACACGGCAGTACGAGAGCTTTTCTTTGCCCGCAGGACGGTATAAGACGTTGCGCGTTGTGCTCGGCAGCGGCCAGGGGCGCAACTGGTGGTGCGTTTTGTTTCCGCCGCTGTGCCGCGAGCTTGCGGTTGACTATGAGCCGTCGGTCTCGCCCGAGCTAAACGAGCTTTTTGAAAACAGCGGTCTGACGGAGGAGCAAATCAGGCTGATAACCTCCGAAAAGGCCGGGGATGAATACGCCGTGCGCTTCAAATTTATGGAGCTTATCGGGCAGATAAGCAGTTGGTTCAAATAGCGGCAAGCCTGCCTGCCGCGAACAAGGCCGCGCCGAGAACGCCGGAAGCTCCGTCGTCCGGCGCGGTTTTTATATTGAGGGACTGCGCGGGAAGCGGCTTTAGCGCGTGCGCGTATACGCCCCGCAGCACCTCGTCCAGCGGAAAGCCGCGCATTGCCGGCACGCCTCCGCCGAGTATAACTGTGTCCGGGTCAAACAAATTCACGGCCGCAGCGATGGCGCAGGCGAGGTTTTCCGCGTAGCGCAGCTTCAGCTCCTCCGACATCACCGAAAACGCGTCCGCAACAGGCGTGCCGGGGTATTTTTCGCAGACAAGCCGCTCGAGATACGCGCCGGAAACGCAGCTTTCGGCGCAGCCTGTGTTGCCGCAGCCGCATTTTTCGGCGTTGCCCGGAAACGGGATGTGCCCCAGCTCTACGCCGATTGCGTTTGCGCCGAGGTACGGACTGCCGCCGGAAAACACGCAGCTGCCGAGACCCGTGCCGACATACACGCCGAGGATAACGCCGCCCTCCGGCAGACCCAGGCGGTGCACATCGCCCGTTAGCAGCATAACCGCGTCGTTTTCGAGGAACACGGGCAGGCCGGAAGCGTCCTCCAGCCGGGCGGCAAGCTCGTATCCGGCAAGCGACGGAAGATTCGGCGTGTTCAGAACGCGCCGCCGCGCACGGTCAAGCGTGCCGGGAACGCCCGCGCCTACTGCCGCCGCGCCCAGTTCTCTTGCCGCGTCCGCAATTGTCTGCACAAGCTCCGTTTGACGCGTGGAGTACTGCCGCACATCGCTCAGCTCCGCGTTTTGCAGGAGGCCGACGCGCAGGTTTGTTCCGCCGACGTCCGCGCCCAAAACGGGCGGGGCTGGCGCTTTTTTTGTTTTTGTTTCGGTTGAGTTGTTCATGTGCTTTGTATGCGTATCCGCTGATTGGCCTAAATAAAGTCCTCAAGCTCCTCTATTTGGCCGTACTTTTCGTCCGCAAGCGCCTGCAGCTCCGCGATTGTTTTTTCGAGCTCCAAAAGCTTGGCATAGTCCGACGCGGCCTCCGACATAAGCTGCCGCGCGTCCGCGATTTGCTCCTCGACAGCCGCAATTTCGCGCTCCAGCTTTTCAATGCGCGACTGCGCCTTCAGCGGAGACAGTCCCTTTGGCTTTTCGGGCTTTTTTTCCGCCCTCGGCTCCCGTATGTCCTTTTTCGGCGACGCCTGCAAGGCCGTTCTTGCCGCGAGGTATTTTTCGTACCCGAACAGATAGTCTGTGATCCGCGCGTTTTCAAGGTGCCAAATGCGCGTTGCGAACTTATTTATAAAATACCTGTCGTGCGATACGAAAAGCAGCGTGCCCTCAAAGCCCTCCACCGCGCCCTCTATCCATTCGCGGCTCGGCAGGTCGAGATGGTTTGTCGGCTCGTCGAGTATCAGCAGGTTTATGTCCGCGTTCATTAATATGCAGAGCCGCAGACGCGATTTTTCGCCGCCGGACAGCGTGCGCACCTGCTTGAACACGTCCTCCCCGGAAAAAAGAAACGAGCCCAGGCGGTTTCTGGCAGACTGAGGTGTGCACCTTGTTTCGGCGATAACTGTATCCAGCACCGTTTCGCGGTCGTTCGGGAAGGTGACCTTTTGCGGCAGATACGCGGCTTTTACGGAGGGGCCGAGCTTTATCCTGCCGCCATCCGGCTTTTCCTCGCCGAGCAGGCAGCGCAGAAACGTCGTCTTCCCGGTGCCGTTGTCGCCCAGCAGCGCGATTCGCTCGCCTCCGCGCACGGTCAGCTCAACGTCCATAAACAGCGGCTTGCCGTCAAAGGACTTTGTGCAGTCCTTTACGGAAAACACCTCGTCGCCCTTGAAATCGCGCTCACGAAAGGCCGTTCGCATAGACGCGTCATGCCGAACCTCTTCTGCCGTTGCGATCCTCGCTATACGCGACTCGATTATTTTGCTTTTGCGCACGGCGTGCTCCGTGCCGTACTGCTTCATCCTGTCCGCCGTCGCCTGCAGACGCGAAATTTCCGCTTGTTCGCGCTCAAACCGGCGCTGCTGCTCCTCCTCACGGCGGCGCTTTTCGCGCGTGAAAAAGGAGTAATTGCCGCCGTAGGAGACGGTTTTGCCGTTTTCAAGCTCGACAATATCAGTCGCCACGCTATCGAGAAAATACCTGTCGTGCGAGATTACAACGACTGTTCCCTTGAATCTTTTCAGGTATTCCTCAAGCCAGAGAGCGGCCTTTGCGTCGAGATGGTTCGTCGGCTCGTCGAGAAGTAAAACGTCCGCCTGACCGAGCAGGAGCCGCGCGAGGTTAACGCGCGTCTGCTCGCCGCCGGAGAGCGTGGAATACTCGGACGACCGCATTTTTGCGGAAATGTCAAGCCCGTTCGCAACGCGGTTGCGCTCCGTTTCGAGCGTGTACCCGCCGAGACGGGAAAATTCGGCGGACAGCGCGTCGTATTTTTTCAGCAGTGCGTCGTCTGAGCCGGAGGCGAGGCGGCGCTCCAAGGCCTCCATTTCGTCCCTTAGATCCAGCACAGGCCTCTGCGCGTCAATCAAAACATCCTCGCAAAGCCAGCCCGCCGGGTATTTCGGCAGCTGCGTGACAAGACCGAGCTTTGCTCCTGCGGCGATCGCGACGGTGCCCTCGTCAAGCGCGATTTCGCCGCAAATTGCGCGGAAAAGCGTCGTCTTTCCGGCTCCGTTTTTGCCGACAAGCCCGATTCGGCGGCCGGCCGCAACGTCGAGATACGCCCCGTCGAGTATATTTTTGTCCGATTCAAAGGCTTTTACGGCGTTTTGTACCGAAATGACTGACATTTTGCTGTCCTTTGCGTGTGGTGTTGGGTGCGCGGCGCGCTATGAGACTATTATACATAAATTGCGGGAAAAAAGCAAGGCAGATAGCAGAGGAGAGTCTTGTCTGCTGAGGCGGTGCACCGTAGTGTGAGAAAAACCCCCGCAAACGGAGCTGCGGGGGAGGGTGAACAGGCGGATGCCCTAAAACAGCCCGAATGCTTTTCTTTTGTAAAACGGACGCACAGTGCCTATTACATCCTTTCCAAGCGGAGTGTCCGCCGGAGTTATGTCAATAAGCTCGCCCTCTCGCAGGTGAGGTATGGCAACAGCCGCAATACCATTGAAGGTTGCCTGACGGTTTCCGGCAAAGTCAACCGCAATTATGAAACTGAATTCGCCGCTGTTTTCCATCAGCGCCAAATACGCGCTGTTTACATTTTTTTGACCCTTCAGATAATTTGCAATCGCGGTTTTCATCGCAATCGGGTCGTTTGCCGGTGCGCCGATAAGAACCTGCGTATCTTTCTCCGCAGTCCATTCTACATGCGCCGCGCCGCTGATTTGCTCAATGGTGCTTTTGCTGACGGGCACCCTATGACTATACGGATTAATGATAAAACCCTTTGAGTTTGGATTTTTGCTTGTCAAAACCATACGGCTTATATCATCATACGAAGTGATAAGCGTTTGCTCGCCGGGAATATCGCGCCACAGCTTTAACGCGCCCCAGTCGGTGTATACAGGCATATACACATCTCCGTTTTCATATGTGCAGGCTTCAAATGATATTGTAGTATCGGCCGGCAGAACAGCACCTCCGTCCGCACCGGCGGCGGGCGGCTTTGGGTCAATATGAACGGGAGATAAGAAGCGCGCTTTTTTCAGCTCTGTTAAAAAAGTGCGGTTTGTATCGGGTGTTAATTCCTTTTGAATTGCCTCAAGGGCACATACTAAGCTCGGATTTGTGACCGGGGTATTCACATCCATTGTAACTCTCCTTTGCATATATTTTCGAGCTGCGCAACCGTGCCGGACGCATATTTCGCCGCGTCAGCCGCACCGGGACGCAATCCAAGCGTCACAGTCCGTCCACCGCTCCGCTGCTGCTTGTGAGCGGCTTTCATACGAGCTTTGCCGGATTTGTTGTGCCCAGCGATATTTTCATTGTGCGCCCCGGAGTAAATTCATAACACATACGCACAGTGGGTTACGGCGCGAGCCTGTCTACGCCCCTGTAAATGTACGTCACCTCGCGGACATTTTCGTAGCCGAGTATGTTCATCAGCATACGCGACAGGCCGAAGCCGAAGCCGCCGTGAGGCGGGCAGCCGTAGTTAAAGCACGCGAGGTAGCTCGCAAGTCCGGCGGGGATTTTCTCCTCGTCCACGCTGCCGTCCTCACGGATTGCGTCCTCCGGGATAAGCCCTTTTTCTATCGCCTGACGCACCACGACGGGGAAGCGGTGCTCGCGCTGCGCCCCGGTCGTCACCTCCAGGCCGTTCCAAAGCAGGTCATAGCTCAGGGTGGACTGCCCGCCGGGGGCGTACATATGGTAAAACGGGCGTATCGACGTCGGGAATTCCGTGACGAATACGAACTGGTGCCCGTGTTTTTCGGCAAAATACTTGCCTAGCAGGCGCTCCGCCGTCGGGTCAAGGTCGCCCTTTGTCTCCGGCGGAACCTCGTAGTCGAGCGACTTGATAATTTCCTTTGCCTGCGTCATATTTATGCGCGGAAAGGGCAGGGAGGGCACTACGACCTCACGGCCGTAAAGCTCCTGTATTTCGTCGCCGTGCTTTTCGCGGATTCTGCCGATAAAGTGCGCAATCCACTCCTCCTCAAGCGCCATAACGTCCTCAACCGAGTCTATCCACGCAAACTCGCAGTCCACGCTGGTAAACTCCGTGTCGTGCCGGTTTGTCGAGGACTTGTTCGCGCGGAAAACAGGCCCGATTTCGAACACCCGCTCAAATCCGGCGGCAATCGCCATCTGCTTGTAGGTCTGCGGAGACTGCGCGAGGTACGCCTTGCCGCCGAAATAGTCCAGCTCAAACAGCTCCGCTCCGGACTCGGACGGGTTCGGCACAAGCTTCGGCGAATGTATCTCGGTAAACCCGCGCGCGGCCCAAAACTCGCGCATAGCAAGCTCCGCGGTTGTCTGCACCTTAAATATAAGCTGCCGCTTGCGGTCCCGCAGGTCTAAAAAACGCCAGTCCAGCCGCAGGTCGCGCCCGCTCTCCGTGATTCCGGTCATATCGATCGGCAGGGGAGAAGCGGCGGGGTTTTCGACCGTGATTTCAGCGGCAAGTATCTCAACGCCGCCGAGCTTTACAAAGTCGTCCGCGTGCACAGTCCCGCGCACAGTGACGGAGGATTGCGGCGTGAGGCTCTCGACAAGCTCATTGAGCGCGCGCGTTTCGTCGGACTTGAAAACGGTGACCTGAATGTCTCCCGTTATGTCCCGGATAACAAGAAACTGCATTTTCTTGAGGTTGCGTATCTCCAGCACAAAGCCCGCAAGCGTGACCTCCAGGCCGTCGTGCGCTTTAGCGTCCTTGGCAAAAACTCGGTTCATTAAGTGATTCCTTTTTGATTTTATTGCAGGCTTGAGTTTATCAGATTTTTTGGGGGAAGTCAAGTGCGCGGAGCGGGTTTTGTGTGTGTGGAGGTGCGTGGGCGTGAAACCCACCGAAACGCAAATTCTGACCCGGCGATGGAGCATTTCGGAGCAAATGGGCGAAAAAACGCGTATTCCTAAGGAATACGGCTGTTTACTGCGTAAACAGCCAAATGACAACCTCACCGACTGAATGATATAATATTAGGCAACTGTAAAAAAACAGTACTAAATCATAGGAGATGAAATTATGGGACGCATTAAAAAAGTTGGCGGAAGAATAATAGCAACCGTGCTGTCGCTCGCTATGTTCGCCGGGCTCGCGGCTGTGCTGCCGATTAGGGCGGAGGCGGCAAACAAACCTCCGGCAGCTAACGGCAACGTCCTACAGCGAATTGAACAGCTTCGCAACACGTTTGATGGCGGATACTTTACGGTACCAGGTCAGAGCTGTTCATTGGCTAGCGGTCACTCGGCTGGATGGACTGATTCAGCTGGAAAATATTATGCTGGCATTGCATATAGCAGCTGCTCGAATTGTAAGTTATCAAATATAATGAACAATATGGGATATTCAATGCCGAGCGGTATGATTGATGCTTGGACATGCGTTTCGTTTGCACGGTTTGCTTTCTGGTACATATTTGGGCTGCCATACAACGCAACCGGCGGCTATAGTAGCGGTGCGCCAACCGGATGTACTAAGCTATTAGACATAAACCAAGCAGTGCCTGGCGATTTGGTTGTATTTACCACCAACGGAACATCAGGACATCAAGGGATATTTCTTAGCAAAGGCAGTGGCAACAATATAAATATTTTTGATTGTAATGGTGGCGCAGTAACAACCGTTTCCGAAGTTAAATATAACCGGTCTAGAGAATTCAAGGGCGGATTTATTATACACGCCAACAACTACGACACAATTAACGGCAGTACCACAACCCCCACCCTGCCTACGACCAGCGCAAATATCGCAAACGGCAAGTATACAATCGCCGGCTTAACCTCCGGCAAGGTTCTTACACCGACATATAACGTCGCGTCAGGAAACAATGTGTTTATTTATCCGGTGAATTATGAAGAAAACGGGGTTCCGGTAATTGATAAGCAGTGGGAGCTTACACGATTATCGGATAATACATATAAAGTCATCAGTGTCTACCGAAATCAAGCGCTTGATGTTGCCGGAGCAGGTACAGAGGATGGCGTGAACGTGCAGGTTGCCAACTGGACTGACAATGCGGCTCAGCATTGGTATATTGTAGACTGCGGCAACGGCTGGTATAAATTTGTGGCAAAACACTCGGGCAAAGTGCTTGATGTGGCAAATGACGGCACCTCCGATTTTACGAATATCCAGCAAGTGACTGATACCAGCAGCAATGCGCAAAGATTCAAGTTAGTTTCCGTTCCTTCTCCGACACCCGGAGCGTTTACGGTTTCGGTCAGTAACCCCTCTTCACTAACGGATGATAAGCCGGTAACATTTACTTGGACGATTTCTTCTGGGGCACAACGCTATGATGTGTTCTTTGACGGCGCATAGATGAACTCACCCACTAGCCGTACATTTTCAT
>JAISTA010000098.1 GCA_031272845.1 Oscillospiraceae bacterium | reverse complement strand
CCCACTCGTATTTGTCTGCGCTTTCATAGCCGCTGACCCAGGAGTCAATCACCGCGCGCGTGACCTCAACGGTGCCGTGCGGCGGCCATGTAAGAAACTTCGTGACCTCCGGGTCGTTTGCCCAGTTGCGGAACATCGCCTCAGCGTCTGACGGCGCAAACCGCCGCAGAATCAGCCGCCCGGTCTCAAGCGTTATTGTGCCCTTGTGCTGCATAGCGTTTTGCTCTCTTTCTTTGGATTAAGCTAATCCATACAATTAGTTATTATTCAAGAAAAATGGGTGGAGCTTTGGGTCAACCAGACAAAAGGGGTGCCCCTCCGGGTCAAGCATAGTTACATAGTAATCGCCGTACTGAACTTCGGCTTTAGTTGCGCCGAGGCTGATTGCGTGCTCCACGGCGGCAGGCAAATCATCTACCTCAAAATCAAAATGCATTTGCTTCTGCTGCTTGCCCGGCTCCTCCGGCCATACCGGCGGGATATAGTCAAAATCACAGCCCATAAAATAGACGACCGTTCCTGTATCGGTAAACAGTCCGTATTCATCGTGCGCCTGCGTCCAGCCCGCAAGGCGCTTGTAGAATTCGCACAGTTTCAGCGGATCCCTGCAATCAACGTTAATGCTGAAGCCTGTTGCTTTAATCATAACGATCCTCTCCCCTATTCGGCAACCCTTGCGTTTGCGATCATCAGCTTTATTCTGTTTTCCTGGTTGATTCGCGTCGCGCCGGGGTCAAAGTCAATCGATACTATGTTGCTTTCGGGATAATCGTCCTTTAGCCGCTTTATCATACCCTTGCCGACGATGTGGTTCGGCAGGCATCCGAACGGCTGCGTACAGACGATATTCGGCGCGCCCGAATGGATAAGCTCAAGCATTTCAGCGGTCAAAAGCCAGCCCTCTCCCATTTTGTTGCCGTAGCCGAGATAGCCCTTAATAAGCCGCTGCAAATCCGAGAACGATCCCATTTTGCGGAATTGCGGAAACTCAGACAGCGCCGCCGCCATTTCCCGCTGATACCCCTCGATATACCTCTGCATAACCGTGCAGGCCGCTTTTTTCAGCCGCGAGCCGCCGTAAAGGTCAACATCCACAACGCGGTTGTTTATCTTGAATATCATAAAGTCCGTCAGCCCCGGCACAACGGGCTCGCACCCCTCCGACAGCAGGAAAGCCTCAAGGTTGTTGTTACCGAGCGGCGCAAATTTAACGTAAATCTCGCCGACAATGCCGACAAGCGGCTTCTTTTTTTCTCCGGTCAGCGCAATTGCGGCAAAGTCACGCGCGATTTCGCGCAGAACGCCGCGCATTTGCCGCTTGCCGAGGCCGCGTCTATGGCGGAACTTTTCGATCAGCTGATGCGTCCATTTTTCGGTCAGCTCGTCGCTCGCGCCGGACTTCACCTCATACGGCTTTGTTTGGTTGCGCAGCCAAACGATAAAGTCGCCGTAAATCATACTCGCCAGCAGCTTTCGCACCATACTGAGTCCGAGCTTGAAGCCCGGGTTTTTCTCAAGCCCGGATATATTCAGCGAAATTACGGGAATGTGCCCGTAGCCGGACTTGTGCAGCGCCTTTCTCAGCAGATGAATGTAGTTAGACGCGCGGCACCCGCCGCCCGTCTGCGTTATCATAAGCGCGAGCTTTTTATCGTCATACTTGCCGGACTTTACCGCCGAGAGCAGCTGACCTATAACCAAAAGCGCCGGATAGCACGTGTCGTTATGCACATATTTCAGCCCGTTTTCGACGACGACGGAGTCGGTTTCGGTCAGCATTTTTGTCTTGTAGCCGTACTGGTTGAAAACCTCCGAAATCAGCGTAAAGGTGACCGGCAGCATATTCGGAAACAGTATTGTATAATCGCGCTTCATCTCTTTTGTGAAGATAACGCGTCCGCCGCTTTCCTGTTTTGCACTCATATTGCCGCCTCCCTTCCGCTTTCCGCCTTGCGCTCGTCTGACGCCGCGATGAGGCTTCTCAGCCTTATTCTCACGGCTCCGAGGTTCTGTATATCGTCAATCTTCAGCTGTGTGTAGAGCTTCCCGCGTCCCTCGAGTATTACCCGAAGCTCGTCTGACGTTACGGCGTCCGTTCCGCAGCCGAAGGATACAAGCTGCACAAACTCCGTGTTCGGCATTTGCGACGCCTGACGCGCCGCGTTGTACATTCGCGCCTGATACGTCCACTGGTTCAAGACGCTGCGCTTTTCGTAGCCCTGCTTGCAGGAAATACCGTCCTCCGTCACGACGACAAAGCCAAGCTCCGTCATCATCTTGTTGATTCCGTGGTTAATCTCCGGGTCAATATGGTACGGCCGCCCGGATACGACAAGCACGGGCAGTCCGTTTTCCCGCGCGTAGGAAATCGCGATTTCCGTTTCGGAAAGCAGTTTGCTTCTGTAAGCTTCATACGCCGAAAATGCCGCTTTTGCCGCGCGTTTCACGTCCTTTGGACTCGCACCGAGAATGTCAGTACGCGAAAAATACTCGCCTGCGCGTTTTATAAAGCCTTTTTTGTTTGCCAGATTAAAGTACGGCGCAAAAAAACGCACGTTATCCGGCATTTTCATATTCGCGGCAAGCAGCTCCGGGTAATACGCGACGACGGGGCAGTTGTAGTGGTTATCAGATATGCCCTCGTCGAAGTTGTAAGGCATACAGGGATAAAACAGCGTTGTGCACCCCCTGTCGATAAGCGATTGTACGGCGCCGTGCGCAAGCTTTGCCGGATAACACACCGTGTCTGACGGAATTGTTTTCTGTCCAAGCAGGTAAAGCTGTCTTGACGACGGCGCGGAGAGCTTTATTTTGTACCCCAGCGTTTGGAAAAACGCTTTCCAAAACGGCAGGTTTTCAAACATATTCAGCACAAACGGAATTCCGATTGTTTTGCCGTCCGGGTCACCGCCGTCATTTAGGCTGCGAAGGTACTCATATTTCCAAGCGGCTATATCCGGAAGCTCGTTTACCTTTCCGGTTACGGGTCTTGAGCACCTGTTTCCGGAAACGTGCTTTCGTGTCTGACCGTCCGCTGTTGTAAAGGTATTTATGCTCATATGGCACTTGTTGGTGCAGCCGCCGCAGGTCACCGGCTTTGACTCGTAGGTAAACCCCGCAAGCTGCTCTTGCGTAATCAGGGCTGATTCGGCAAGCCCGAGCCGCTTTGCGATAAGCGCCGCGCCGTAAGCGCCCATAAGCCCCGCTATGCTCGGTCGCGTAACCTCCGCCCCGACCTCAAGCTCAAACGCGCGAAGCACCGCATCGTTATAAAAAGTGCCGCCCTGCACGACAATGCGCCGTCCAAGCTCGTCCGGGCTTGTTGCGCGGATAACCTTGTAGAGCGCGTTTTTCACAACAGAAATTGACAGTCCGGCCGAAATATCCTCAGGAGCGGCTCCGTCCTTTTGCGCCTGCTTTATTGACGAGTTCATAAACACCGTGCAGCGCGAGCCGAGATCGACAGGCGCTTTTGCAAGCAGTCCGAGCTGTGAAAACTCCTCCGCCGAATACCCTAGCGCGCGCGCAAAGGTCTCAATAAAGCTTCCGCAGCCGGATGAGCAGGCTTCGTTCAGCATTATGCTGTCTATCGCGCGGTTCGCGATTTTGAAGCACTTTACGTCCTGCCCGCCGATGTCAAGGATAAAATCAACATCCGCGACAAAATGCCGGGCCGCCTCAAGGTGCGCGATTGTCTCGACTATTCCGCTGTCGAGTGAAAATGCGCTTTTTATCAGCTCCTCGCCGTATCCGGTTGACACAGCGCCGCGAATCGTGACGCGGTCTAAAAACTTCTTATAAATTTCGTCCAGCTGACGTTTTACAAGCTCAACGGGGCTGCCCTCGTTCGGACTGTAAAACGAGTGCAGAATGCCGCCGTCCGGCGTTATTAGCACCAGCTTTGTCGTCGTCGAGCCCGCGTCTATGCCGAGATACGCGTCGCCTGAGTACACCTGCGCGTCAACCTCCGGCGCGGCGGCGCGGCTATGGCGCTCTCTGAACGCGGCAATCTCCTCTTCAGACGAAAACAGCGGCGGCAGTGTTTTCTGCCCGTCAATATCTGTCGCTGCGCTTTGCAGCTTTTTCCGGAGCTCCGCCGGAGGTGTTGCGCTGCCCGACAGCACGTCGCCCGCGTAAAGCGCGGCTCCGAGTGCCGCGAACACATCTGCGTTTTCCGGAAACACGGCGTTTTCTTCCGTTAACGACAGCGTTTCGGTAAATCGGCGGCGCAGCTGCTTTAGAAATGTCAGCGGTCCGCCTAAGAATACGATTCTGCCAGTAAGCTCGCGGCCCTGGCACAGTCCCGCGATTGTCTGGTCAACGACTGCCTGCAGCACGGAAACGGCGACGTCCTCGCGCCGCCCGCCCTGATTTAGTATCGGCTGAATGTCGGTCTTTGCGAAAACGCCGCAGCGCGAGGCAATATTGTACACCTGCTCGCTGTTTTCGGCTAGATCATCAAGCCCTGCCGCGTCTGTATTTAAGAGAACAGCCATCTGGTCGATAAACGCACCCGTGCCGCCGGCACAGGTGCCATTCATACGCTCCTCGATTGAGCCGTTCTGGCCGAAAAAGATTATTTTTGCGTCTTCTCCGCCAAGTTCAATAACGGCCGTGCCGTCCTGCGTTTCGGGATAGCTGCGCACGGCCTTTGCCGTTGCGAAAACCTCCTGCACAAAGGGCAAACCCGCCGCCTTTGACAAGCCAAGTCCCGCCGAGCCGGTTATCGCCACGACAACGGGCGTTTCTTGCGGCAGCACTGCACTTGCCTGTTCAAACTGGCGCAGAACAGCGTCCCGCACGCAGGCCTTATGCCTTTCATACGAGCGGAACAGTATGGTATTATCGTCGCCGAGGACTACGGTTTTGACCGTGGTGCTTCCGGCATCAATTCCGATTTTTATCATTTATCACCTGAAAAATAATTTGCGGCTCTGTCTGCCGCGCGAGAAAAGCCAATAATATTTATAGTTACATGCACCCGCTGTCCTTCATTGAAACAAAATCATCGTCCGCGACGATGATATGGTCAACCAGCGGAATATCAATTGCGGCAAGTGCTTCTTTTATCTTCTTTGTCGAGTAAACATCCTCCTGCGAGGGCAGCGCGATTCCGGAGGTGTGGTTGTGAGCGATTACGATTGATGAAGAATTATATGCAACTGCGGTC
>JAISTA010000083.1 GCA_031272845.1 Oscillospiraceae bacterium | reverse complement strand
CGGTTCACAGCAAAAGACTAACAAAAAACGTTAGCCACAACACCGGCGTTTTCGGGGAACAAGTACAATCTACGCGGAAGACAAGCCCCCAAAAAGCCCAAACAAACCCGCCACAACATATACCTCGCAAAAAAGCAAGGCCTTACTCCTTCACAAAAATCTCCCTGCCTTCTGCTCCGGTCTTTACAAACCGCACACGCAGCACCGCATTCCCGGCCTCGCGCACGCATTCCTCTGCGAGCTTTGGCCACTCGATCGCCAAAATCCCGCCGCCGGACAGATACTCCGGAAACCCGATGCCGTACAGCTCGTCTTCACCAGACAGTCTGTACAGGTCAAAGTGAAACAGCGGCGTTTTGCCGGAGCGGTACTCGTTTACAACAGCAAAGGTCGGGCTTGACACAAAGTCAGACGGCGCGAGGGCGCGGGCAAGACCGCGCACAAAGGCGGTTTTGCCGGAGCCGAGCTCACCGTCAAGAAAAATTACGGTGTTCGGCTCAAGCTCTCGCGCAAGGCGGGAAGCAAGCTCTTCAGTTTCTTTTTCCGAGTACGAAAAATACTTCATTTTTGCCGCAACCAAATCCATTATACCAGCTGTATTAATAACTAAAATTGCAGCCGAATCCGGCAAAGCTGCCGTTTCGGCGAGCTGCCGCCGCAATGCTTTTCGGTATGATTATATTAGGGGGGGGGGTGACACTACTCTGAAATAGCCGGTTTCAAGAAAAATTTTGAGCGATTTTCAGAGAGGAGGACGCAGGCGGGCTAACGCCCTCCAAGGACGACGAGCCGAAAATCGCCAAAATTTGCTTGAAAACGGCTTTGAACGGGTAGTGTCAGCACCCCTTAATAACCGAAAAATTCGGCGGTTCATATTATAATCCATAGGACAATTACCGTCTGAGACTGTCGGCTGCTGTTTTGCTCAGCCGCGCCGCCGGCCGTTTGCCGGAAAAAGGAACCTGATATGAAATACTACTATATCGTATGCCGCTCTGTGACATACGCGCAAAAAACCGTAAAAACACTTGAATCAAGCGGCATTTCGGCAGTTATGTACAGAACGCCTAAGTCAATGGCGCTTGAGGGCTGCTCGTACTGCGTGAAAATAACGGAGTCGCGGCTTACCGAGTCGATAAAGCTGCTGTCGTCCAAAAATCTTCAGCCGCTGCGCGTTTTTTCGCGGTTTGACGACGGCAGCTTTTACGAAGAGAACGTGATTGCCGGCTAGCGCCGAAGCTGCTATAAAAACTCGTTTTTCAAATTAAAAGAGATTAATCAATGATTGATATAAAACCCAAAAAACCAAAATACAGCGCATACCTCGACAGCGCGGCGACAAGCCTTATTCGCCCGCCTGAGGTACACAGCGCTGTAAAAAACGCATTAAAAAAAGCGGCGTCAACCGGCCGAAGTCAGCACAAATGGGCGAGCTTTGCGCAGGAGACGGTGTTTTCCGCGCGCGAGTCCGCGGCGGAGCTTCTCGGCGCGGCTTCCCCGGAGCAGATTGTGTTTACGCACAACGCAACGCATGGACTCAATGCCGCGATAAACGCGGTTGTGCCGCGCGGCGCGAGGGTGCTTGTTTCCGGCTACGAGCACAATTCCGTTATACGTCCGCTTCACGCGCGCGGGTGCGATATAATGCTTGCCCGCTCGCGCCTGTTTGAGCCGGAGCTGTGCGAGTTCATGTTCGGCGTGAGCATGGACAAGGCGCAGGCCGTTGTTGTAAACCACGTGTCAAACGTGTTCGGCTACAGGCTTCCTGTTGAAAAAATCAGCAGCCTGTGCCGCGAGCGCGGCATTCCGCTGATAATCGACGCGTCGCAATCCGCCGGAAGCGTCGGTGTTGATATGGAGAGCTTAGGAGCCGACTTTATCGCAATGCCGGGACACAAGGGACTGCTCGGTCCGCAGGGCACGGGAATTCTCGTTGTAAACGAAAAATACGCGAGGGACGCGGCTCTCGCAAAGCGACTGAAGGAAAGCCTGCTGATGTTCGGCGGCACCGGCTCACTGTCGCAAAGCCGCGAAATGCCGGAGGCCCTGCCGGATATGCTGGAGCCGGGCACGCTGAACGTGCACGGAATCGCGGGCCTTGCGGCTGGCATTAAATACATCAGCTCGCTCGGGACGGAAAATATCCTTGCCCACGAGCTGAAGCTTCTGCGCCGCACTGAGCACAGGCTTGCCGAAATACCAGGCGCTGAGGTTTTCGGCGGCGGCTTTGATTCGGACCGCACGGGCGTTCTGTCCTTTACCCTGGCGGGTCACGACTGCGAGGAGGTCGCCGAGTGCCTTGCCGCGCGTGGAATCGCCGTGAGAGCCGGGCTTCACTGTGCGCCTGTCGCGCACGAAACGGCGGGAACGATAAAAACAGGTACGGTGCGCGTCAGCTTTTCGCCGTTTTCGCGCAAAAGGGACGCGGAGGCGCTTGTACGCGAGGTAAGCGTAATTGCCGAGGACAATAAATAGAGGGAGAAAACCTACTTTATCCGCAGGAGCTTTGCGATTTTGTCGCCCTTGGGGATAACCGTAAGGTCGTCCTTTGTTATAACGCGCAGCGCGAGCACCAGCACGATATAGATTACAGCCGCAACTGCGATAGACGGCACTACGCGCAGCATGTAGTCAAGCCTGTCGGTTCCTGTAACAAACCGCGCGAGAAGCTGATACGTAAAGTACGCGCCGACGCCCATAATGAGCGATACGCAAACGGGCTTTACAAGCGTCATGAAAACGCGCGGCGGCTGCGGAACCTTCGCGCGTATAAAACCGAAGTTTATCGCGCAGATAACAAAGAAGCAGACAAACGTTCCGATAGGGGAGCCGTAGATGTTGATTGCGGGATTTCCGCATAGAATATGGTCGACCGCGATCTGGATTCCGCCGCCGATCAAAAACGCGACAAGCGGAACGCGCTCGTAGCCGTTTGCCTGAAGCACGGCCGTTGTGTATATCATGTAACAGCCGAAAAAGCTTGCCGGAGCGAGTATTTGCAGAAGCCGAAAGCCCATAAAGCCGTCGTTCGCGTACAGCAAACCCATAATCCCGGGCGCAAGTACGGTAAGGCCGACGGCGCAGGGCGCGGCAAGCAGCGCGACAAGCTTCATCGAGGATTCCGTGACGGTTCGCGCCTCACGGTATTTTTTTGCCGCGAGATGCGCCGCAAGCGCCGGAACAATGCTGATCGAAATGGGGGACAGCAATGAAGGCACGATGTTATACAGCGTCTGCGTATGCAAAAACACACCGTAATAGCTGTCCGCCACGCTGCGCGTCAGTCCCGCGCCCGTTACAAGACGGCCGAGAACGACCTTCATATCAATAAGCGTTATTATCGCAAGAGAGGCCGCACCGACCGAAATCGGAATACTGACCTTGAGTATAGTCTTGACTGTGTCGGACGAAGAGGATACAGACCCCGTGAGCTTTTCCTTGCCGTGAAACCGCTTGTTCAGCACAATCAGTACAGGTATCGCAAGTCCGAGCCCGGCAACGACACCCGTAACGGCGCCCGCCGCCTGCTCCGAGTCGCCGCCGCCGCCCTTTATCACGATCCACACAACAATAAGCCCGAAGACGAGCTTCATGACAACCTCAAGCAGTTGCTTTGCGGCGGTCGGTATCATCTGCTGATGACCCTGACTGTAGCCCTCGTACACCGACACAACGCAGCAGAAGAAAACGCCGGGGGAGAGAACCCGGATTCCAAGCATAGCCTGCGGGTCGTTCATAAAATTCGCAAGCTGCGGCGCAAATACAAACATAAGCACGGAAAACGCGCCGCCGATTATCATAAACAGCGGAATCGCGGTTGAAAAATACTTCCTCGCCTGACGCGTGTTGCCGAGCTCTGACGAGGCGGACACCAGCCGCGAGAGCGCGACGGGAAGCCCCGAATACGACAGCGCGAGCAGCACGGCGTAGATCTGGTAGGTCACGCCGAAGTGCGTCGTCGCCTCCGCCGAAATTATCATGTAGAGCGGAAGCTTGAAAATCGCCCCGATTATCTTTGCGATTATCGCGGAGACTGCGAGAATCGCGGCGCTTTTTATATAGCTTGGTTTACTTGTGCCTGAAGAAATGTTACCGTACCTCGTTTAGGAAATTAATATAGTCAAGCCGCTTGAACGGCGTTCTGACTATAAGAAAAAAGCGCCGGCCTAAAGTCAGCAAAAGCCGCGACCTCGTCTTAAAATGTGGAAAACTTTGTGGAAAAGGTGAAAAAACATGATAAAATACTATACCGATTAATAGTCTTTTGTGTATCTTTGTTTTATCAAAGCGTATCCCCGGAAAGACCGCCGACAAAATTCGTTTCCGAGTTTCGACAAAAAACAATACAAATTCTCAAATATTTTACCGGCTTCGACAAACGCCGCGCCTGTCTGACAGACTGCGCGCTATATGTTTTTTTTCTGTGCGCGGATATCCTCTCCGTCAAAGTGCAGTACCTCAAATTCGCCGCAGATTCTCGAGGCAATCTTGTCGTTATACCGAAAGGTCAGCTCCTCCGGAGAAAGGTTTGACGAGATTATTGTTTTCCTGTCGCTCAAAAGACGCGAATTTATTATATCATAAAGCACCGAAATAGTAAACGCGGTCGTCATTTCAGAGCCGAGATCGTCTATTATCAAAAGGTCGCAGTCAAAATACTGCGCGTAGCGCTCCTGCAGGTCGGTTCCCCTGTCGCCGCGCCCGAAACGGTACCCCTCGGCGTTTGACATAATGGACGTGAAACCGTCGTACACGACGGTAAAGCCGCCGTCCGCCACAACGCGGGCGATGCAGGCCGAAAGAAAGGTTTTTCCGAGACCGGTCGCGCCGTAAAAGTAAAGATTCTTGCTGTTTTTATCGAACTTGTACGCAACGTGCTTTGCTGTTTCAAGTATAATCGCCATATGGCCGGAATATTCATTGTAATACTTCAGGCTGAAATTGTTAAAATCCTCATTCCCGGTTGACAGCAGACTGGACAGAGCCTTTCGCCGCTCCTCCTGAACATACCGCTCAAAGCAGGAGCAAACAGCGGTGTTCACATACCCGGTGTCATGGCACACACCGCAGCGCGGCTTGTAGTCCAGCAAATCGGGGGCATATCCGGCGCTTATCAAAAGCGTGCGCAGGTCGGACAGCGCCAGGTTATACTTAATGCGCAGCGCCTCAATTGTCTCGCGCGGTGAATTGAGACCTGCGCACGCGCCCAACAGCGCGGACGAGGCGGCGTCCGTTTTAGAAAACGCTTCTTTTATTTCGGGGTGAGCGGAAAAGACAAAGGAGCGGCGCTCAGGCGTTTGTTCGCTGAACGCTTCAATGTCTTTTTCAAAGCGGTATTTTGCGTTTTCAATAATTTGTTCGTTAGTCATTATAGGTTAAACCTTAAATCGGTTCAAGACTGTCTAAAAGCGCCTGCATTCGTTTGGTTTCCTGCGGCGTAACGTGCTTTGCGGCAGGCATCGCGGTCGCTTTCTTCTTCGGCGCGGCTTTCTTGACCTCCGCCTTGCGGATATCCTCCGCGCTGGTAATCCCGAGCTCCTTATAGCTGCGCAGAATCGTATCCATATAAGCCCAGGTAAGCTTGCCTGTGTTTACCGCCGTTTTGTCGTACGCGTACAGCAGCACCTCGTCTGAAAAGCCGAGCTCCGCCCACCGGGTGACGTATTTCTTTTCCGTCTCAGAGGCCTTGTGCCCCGAAACTCCCAAAATCGAGCGTATGTGCTCAAACGGACTGCTGTCGCCGCCGCTATCCGCAGAGCCTTTCTGTGAGCGTATGTATTCGTTTGCGCCGGATGTTGTGTTAATTCCGGCGCGCTCCCACTCGTAGGCGGTGTTTTCGATAACCTTGATAGAGGGCCTTTTCGCGTCTCCGTATTTCTCGCGGAACTGCTGCTCCTTATGGTGCATAAGCACCATAAGCACGTCCGCCGGAAGGCTAAGCTCCGAATAGAGCCTTGTGAGTATACTGAGCTCGCTGCTGGACAGGAGCCTGCCGATAATGGTCTCAGCGTCGCGGGTCAGCGCGTTGAACTCGCTGTCCGCCTCGCGGGGCTTTCGGCGCGGGGCAGGGGAGGCGGGGCTTTGCCGCTCCTCGTCCGCCGTTACTGTACGCGCCGGACGGCGGCGGCTCTGCTCGGGCGCGTCGTCCACAATGTCAGAAGAAACGACAAGACCCGATTCCGTCAGCTTGCCTAGAAGAATTTCGGTTCGCCGATAGGACAGGGAGAGCGTCTCCGCAATGTCCGTGACTGAAACCTGCTCCGCCGAGCGCATTACGAAAAGGTAGACAAGGGCAAGCTCTCCGTCTCCCGTTTTGATTAGCGTGTCGGCGTCAGCCGCCGGAATTGACACTATTTTTTGTTTTGGTATTGTGAATTTCGGCATAGTTAGTAATGTGTCGTCAAATAAAAATGCTTTGCTGACACAAACGGAAATCCGCCTGTGTCAGCGCATATTAGGGGCAAAATGCCCCAATAAATGAAACGGCTTACTTCTTCAGCTTAAGCTGCGACTGCGCCGCCGCCAGCCGCGCGATCGGCACGCGGAACGGCGAGCAGGACACATAGTCAAGTCCTGTTTTATCGCAGAACTCAACGCTCGACGGGTCGCCGCCGTGCTCTCCGCAAATCCCGATTTTGAGGTCGGGACGAACGCCGCGTCCAAGCGACACGCCCATTTCAACGAGCTTGCCTACGCCCGTCGTGTCAAGCCGCGCGAACGGGTCTGATTCATAAATCTGCGTCTTATAGTAGTAGTCGAGGAACTTGCCCGCGTCGTCACGCGAAAAGCCGAAGGTCATCTGCGTGAGGTCGTTTGTGCCGAACGAGAAGAACTCCGCCTCCGCCGCGATAGCGTCCGCCGTAAGGCACGCACGCGGAATCTCCATCATAGTGCCGACCTTGTAGTGCAGGTCTGAGCCCGCCTCCGCGATCAGCTTATCGGCAGTCGCGACGACGTAGTTTTTGACGAACTTAAACTCCTTGAGCTCGCCGATCAGCGGAATCATAATTTCGGGTACGACCGACCAATCCGGGTGCTTTTTCTGCACCGCCAGCGCAGCCTTTATAACAGCGCGCGTCTGCATTTCCGCGATTTCGGGGTATGTAACGGCAAGGCGGCAGCCGCGGTGACCCATCATCGGGTTCTGCTCGTGCAGAGACTCGATAATCTCGCGCACAGCCTCAACGGACTTGCCGAGATCCTTGGCCAGAAGCGCGATTTCCGCGTCCTCTTTAGGCAAAAACTCGTGAAGCGGGGGATCTAAAAAGCGGATCGTGACCGGCAGCCCCTCCATCGCCTCATAAATGCCCTCAAAGTCAGACTGCTGCATAGGCTCAAGCTTTGCAAGCGCCTTTTCGCGGGCTTCCTTTGTGTCCGCGCAAATCATCTCGCGGATTGCGGGGATTCTGTCTGCGTCAAAGAACATATGCTCCGTGCGGCAAAGGCCGATACCCTGCGCGCCGAACTTGCGCGCCTGCTTCGCGTCCTTCGGCGTGTCGGCGTTCGTGCGCACGGAAAGGCGGCGGTACTTATCGGAGAGGGCAAGCAGACGCTCAAAGTTGCCTGTAATTGCCGCCGGAACGGTCGGTATCGCGCCGTCGTAAATGCAGCCCGTGTTGCCGTCTATTGAAATAACGTCGCCCTCTTTGTACGTTTTGCCGCCGAGGGTAAAGGTTTTCGCCTTTTCGTTCATCTTAATCTCGCCGCAGCCCGCGACGCAGCACGCTCCCATTCCGCGCGCGACGACGGCCGCGTGGCTCGTCATACCGCCGCGCACCGTGAGAATGCCCTCTGCCGCCGCCATGCCCTCAATGTCCTCAGGCGAGGTCTCAAGACGCACAAGCACAACCTTTTTGCCGGAGTCCGCCCACTTTTTCGCGTCCTCGGCGGTAAACACAGCCTGACCCGAGGCCGCTCCGGGAGAAGCCGCAAGCCCCGTTCCGATTGCGGCGGCGCGGGCAAGCGCTGACGCGTCAAACTGCGGGTGAAGCAGGTGGTCGAGGCTCTTCGCGTCGATCATAAGCACGGCCTCCTGCTCATTTATAATGCCGTCGTCCAGCAAATCAAAGGCGATTTTGAGCGCCGCCGCCGCCGTGCGCTTGCCGTTGCGCGTTTGCAGCATAAACAGCTTGCGGTCTTCAATCGTAAACTCCATATCCTGCATATCGCGGTAGTGCTTTTCAAGCTTGTCGCAAATCGTGACGAACTCCGCGTAAGCCTCCGGTATAACCTGCGCCAGCTGCTCGATAGACTGCGGCGTGCGGATACCGGCGACAACGTCCTCGCCCTGCGCGTTCATCAAAAACTCGCCGAAGAGCACCTTTTCGCCCGTTGCGGGGTTGCGCGTGAACGCGACGCCCGTGCCGGAGGTGTTTCCGAGGTTGCCGAACACCATTTCCTGCACGTTGACGGCGGTTCCCCAAGAGGCGGGAATGTCGTTCTGGCGGCGGTATACCTTTGCGCGGTCGTTATTCCAGGAGCGGAACACTGCGCGAACCGCGCCGATAAGCTGCTCGCGCGGCTCAGACGGGAACTCCGCGCCGGTTGCAAGCTTATACTCAGCCTTAAACTGCCCGGCAAGCTCCTTCAGGTCGTCCGCCGTGAGGTCAACATCCTGCGACACGCCGCGCTTTTCCTTCATCGCGTCAATCAGCTCTTCAAAATGCTTTTTGCCGACCTCCATAACAACGTCGGAATACATCTGTATAAAGCGGCGGTAGCAGTCATAGGCCCAGCGCGGGTTGCCGCTCTTTTTGGCAAGCAGCTCGGCTACCTCGGCGTTTATTCCGAGGTTCAGGATCGTGTCCATCATGCCGGGCATGGACGCGCGCGCGCCTGAGCGCACCGAAACAAGCAATGGATTCACCTTGTCGCCGAATTTCTTGCCGGTTCTCGCCTCAAGATCCGCGAGGAACTTGTAAATGTCCTCTTCAATTTCCGGCGCGATCGTTTCGCCGTCGTCATAGTAGCGGGTGCAGGCTTCCGTTGTTATGGTAAAGCCCTTCGGCACCGGCATACCGAGGTTTGTCATCTCGGCAAGGTTTGCGCCCTTGCCGCCGAGAAGCTCCTTCAGCTTGCCGTTTCCCTCACTGAAGGTATATACGTATTTGACTGCCATGATTTTTTGTTTCTCCTAAAAACTTTTAGACATATGGTTGTTTTCTTAACAGAACAGCGCCAAAAGAACTATGTTTTACTGTGTAATTTGTGTGTTTACCGCCGCCGCATTCGCAAAGCGCGCGGCACTTACCGTACAACTCCGGCAAAGGAGCGCATCATTGCCGCGACCTGTGCCCGCGTCGCGTTTTCCTGCGGACGGAAGGTGTTATCCGGAAAGCCGCTGATTATCCCGACGGAAACGCACCACCGCACCGCGTCAACCGCGTACTCTGAAACTGCGGCGCTGTCGCCGAACGGCAGCTGCGGCAGCGCCCCGCCGGCTTTGCCGAGCGACTGCGCGTATTTGTAAAGAATTGTCGCGATTTGCTCACGCGTGATATTGTCATTTGGACGGAAAGAACCGTCAGGAAAGCCCGCGACGATTTTGTTTACCTGCGCCCAAGCAACAGGCCCGGAGTAATACGCGTCTGCGGAAACATCCGCAAAGGTTGACCGCTCATAGCCACCCGGACTTCCGTCAACCCGCCACAGGACAGTCGCCAGCATTGCGCGGGTCATAGAGGTGTCAGGCGAGAATGTGGAGGAGGAGGTTCCGGAGAAAAAACCGCTGTTTACGACGAAAAACACCGCCTGCGCATACCATTCGGAATTAAGAACGTCTGAAAAATTATCATTTTTCTGCGGAGAAAACTTTACGCCGGAATCAACACTATTATTATATTTTGAGAGAATATAGCTGTCCAGAGAGTCAGCATTAACTCCTTGTACAGTGGTTTTGGTTAGAAAATTCATTGAGCAATCTAAGGCGCTTAGCTTTGAATTATGCGAAAGATCAAGATTAGTTAGATTGTTGTTGTTGCAGTTCAAATACCATAACTCATTATTATACAAGAGATTCAGGTTTGTAAGTTGGTTTGAATAGCATACTAGAACTTCTATCTTTGGGTTATGCGAAATATCGAGATTAGTTAGCGAATTGTTATCGCAAAAAAGCTCCGTAAGTAATGGATTATGTGAAACATCAATTGTTGTCAGTTCGGTGTTGCCACAATTCAAACCCGACAATATATGATTTTGCGAAACATCAAGGCTTGTCAGTTCGGTGTTACTACAATGCAAATAACCTAAATCCAGATTTTGCGAAACGTCAAGGGTTTTCAATGGGTTATCAAAGCAAAACAGCGACGACAATTCAGAATTCTGTGTTAAGTCAAGACTAATCAGCTGATTACTATCACACGAAAAAATTTCCAAAAAAGAAACTTGCGATACATCTATTTCGGTTAAACCGAGACCATACAGCGAAACGCTAATTACCGGAAATCCCTCAATCTCCGCCGGAATAACCACGCTCTTGGAAGTGCCGGTATATCCGAAAATCCCAACAGCGCCATAATAGTATACCTGGTACTCAAACTCCTCCGCGGGAGTTACCTCCGCCGCGCTTGCCGTGCCGTACCCGGCCGCAAGCACAACAACTGCCGCCAGCGCGAGCGCCGCCGCTCCGAAAATCCGCTTTTTCATATGCACCTCATTTGTGTTGCCGGAGGTACCGCGCCGCGATTTGTGCGCGGCACCTCCGATTAACTACTGAGCGTCAGCCTCTTGCTTGAGCTTTTTGAATCTGTCGTCCGCGTTTTTCTCGTTCAGGGCAAAGAGCTTGTCCGCGCGCTCAGGCTTTGTCAGCGTGAGCGACGAATACCGAACCTCGCCGAGCAAGAAGTCGCGGTATTTGGACAAATCCGGCTCCTTGGAGTCAAGCGTCAGGGGAGCGGTCTCGTTGCGTGGGTCAAAGCGCAGCAGGTTCCAGTAGCCGCAGTCGACGGCGGACTTCATCTCGTCCATCGCGCGGTGCATTCCGGCCTTCAGGCCGTGGTTAATGCAAGGCGCGTAGGCAATAATCAGCGACGGGCCGTTGTAGCTTTCCGCCTCGCGAATCGCCGCGAGGGTTTGGTTGTAGTCCGCGCCCATAGCAATCTGCGCGACGTAAACATAGCCGTAGCTCATCGCGATTTTCGCGAGATCCTTTTTCTTGACGTTTTTGCCGGAGGCCGCAAACTGCGCAACAGCGCCGGTCGGCGTTGACTTAGACGCCTGCCCGCCGGTGTTGGAATACACCTCCGTGTCAAACACAAAGACGTTGACGTTTTCGCCGGAGGCGAGCACGTGGTCAAGTCCGCCGTAGCCGATGTCATACGCCCAGCCGTCTCCGCCGAAAATCCAAACGGAGGGTTTTACGCACAAATCGCGGCGCAGATACAGCAGCTTAAAGCGGAACTCACCGGGGTGCTCTGAAATGGCCTGCTCGATTACGGGCGTAAAGTCCGCAACCGCTTTTTTCGAGCCCTCCGCGTCGTCCCAGTTAGCGAGCACGGCGCGCGCCGCCGCCTGCAGATAATCCGGGAACGTGTCGTCCGCAATGCACTCCTCAATTCCGCGCTTTGCAAGCTCGCGCCGCTGCTCCATACCCTGCTGAATGCCGAGACCGAACTCCGCGTTGTCCTCAAACAGCGAGTTTGCCCAGGCGGGACCCTTGCCGTTTTTATCGACGGTGTACGGCGTTGACGGCGCGGAGCCTGCCCAGATTGAAGAGCAGCCTGTTGCGTTTGCGATGAACATACGGTCGCCGAAAAGCTGTGTTATGAGCTTTGCGTAAGGCGTTTCGCCGCAGCCCGCGCAGGCGCCGGGGAACTCAAGGTACGGCTGCTTAAACTGCGAGCCCTTGACTGTCGCCGCGTCAAACCCGGTTTCCTTTTCGGAAATTTCGGCGACGGCCCAGTCAAAATATTTCTGATTTGTGCGAACCTCGTCAAGAGGACGCATAACGAGCGCCTTATTCTTGGCGGGGCACACATTTGCGCACGAGCCGCAGCCCGTGCAGTCGAGAACCGAGGTCTGGAGCGTAAACGCCTTGTCCTCATTGCCCTTGCCGAGCATTTTTACCGACTTAACGCCGGCGGGAGCGGACGCAAGCTCCTTTGCAGACGCCGCAAACGGCCGCACGACAGAGTGCGGACAGACATATGCGCAGCGGTTGCACTGAATGCAGTTTTCCGGGATCCATTCCGGCGCGTCGGAAGCCGTTCCGCGCTTTTCATAGGCGGAGGTGCCGAGCGGGATAAACGAGCCGCCCTCCGTATCGAGAAAAGCGGAGACCGGCAGCGTGTCGCCAAGCATATTGTTGACGGCAATCTGCACGTTTTCTATGTAGCTCTGGCAGTCTGTGCGGCCGGACTGCGGAATCGCGGCGGCTTTTTCGCCGGAGGCGCTTGCCCAGTCGGCGGGAACCGTGATTTCCTTGGTTTCCGTAAGTCCCGCGTCGATTGCCGAGATGTTCATATTGACGATTTTTTCGCCCTTGCGGCCGTATGTATCGCGCACAGCCTGCTTCATATAGTCAGCGGCCTTGTCTATCGGGAGTATGCCGGACAGCTTAAAAAACGCCGCCTGCAAAACCGCGTTTGTCTTGTTGCCGAGACCAAGGTCGCGCGAGATTTTAACCGCGTCTACCGTGTAAACGCGGACGTTGTTCTTTGCGATATACCTTTTCTGAGACGCGGGCAGCCGCTCGCCGAGCTCCTCGGCGGTATAGGCTGTATTTATAAGAAACGCGCCGCCGGGACGAACGTCCTGCGCGATAAGGAAGCTGTCAAGATAGCTTTGGTTGTGGCACGCGACAAAGTCCGCCTTGCTGATGTAGTAGGCCGCCTTTATTTTGCTGTTTCCAAAGCGCAAATGCGATATGGTAACGCCGCCGGATTTGCGGCTGTCGTACTGGAAGTACGCCTGCACGTTCATATCCGTGTGGTCGCCGATGATTGTGATTGAGTTCTTGGTCGCCCCAACCGTTCCGTCAGAGCCGAGACCCCAGAACTTGCACGACTTAACGTCCGGCGGGAGAGTGTCCGGCTCCTCTGAAATGGGCAGAGACAGGTTCGTGACGTCGTCGTTAATGCCGATTGTAAAGTTATTCTTCGGCGCGTCGGACTTAAGATTTTCGAACACGGAGAGAACCGCGCCCGGAGTCGTGTCCTTTGACGCGAGTCCGTAGCGGCCGCCGACAACCTTTACGCCCGTATCGTCAAGCACGGCGCGCACGTCAAGATAAAGCGGCTCGCCGACGCCTCCCGGCTCCTTTGTTCTGTCAAGCACCGCGACCTTTTTGACAGACTTGGGCAGCACGGAAAGCAAATGCTTTGCCGAGAACGGACGGTACAGACGCACCTTTATAAGTCCCGTCTTTCCGCCGTTCGCGTTCAGGTAATCCACGACCTCCTCGGCCGTATCGCACACACTGCCCATCGCGACAATCACGTTTTCCGCGTCCGGCGCGCCGTAGTAGTTAAAGGGCTTGTAGTCCGTGCCGATTTTGGCGTTTATGCGCTCAAGCACGTCTGCAAACGTGTCCGCAATCGCGTCGTAATGCGAGTTTGAGGCCTCACGCGCCTGAAAGAATATATCTCCGTTTTGCGCCGACCCGCGCAGCACGGGCTTTGCCGGAACATTTGCGCGTCTGTGGAAGCTCGCGACATTTTCCATTTTGAGCAGCTCGCTCAAATCGTCGTAATCCCAGACCTCAATTTTGCGCATTTCGTGCGAGGTGCGGAAGCCGTCGAAAAAGTGTATAAACGGGCTTGACGCGTCTATCGCGGCCAAATGAGCCGCCGCCGCAAGGTCCATAGCCTCCTGCGGCGAGTTGGACGCAACCATAGCAACGCCTGTCTGGCGGCAGGCGTAAATATCCTGATGATCGCCGAAGATAGACAGCGCGTGAGACGCAAGCGTGCGCGCCGACACGTGCAGAACGGCGGGAAGCCGCTCGCCCGCAAGCTTATAAAGGTTCGGAATCATTAAAAGCAAGCCCTGCGAAGCGGTAAACGTCGAGGTCATCGCGCCCACAAGCGTTGAGCCGTGAACGGCGCCGGCAGCTCCGCCCTCGGACTGCATTTCAATGACGCGCACAGTCTGCCCGAAGATATTTTTGCGTCCTTCAGAGGCCCATTTGTCTATGTATTCGGCCATTGTGGAAGACGGCGTAATCGGGTAAATCGCGGCTACATCGGTAAAGGCGTAGGCGGTGTGCGCCGCCGCTGTGTTTCCGTCCATTGTTTTAAGCTTTCGCATAAGCAGAATTCCTTTATTATTAAGTTACAGTTTACGAAATTAAAAATGGGAACAAAAAGATATGTGAGCACCGCGCTTTAGCGTATAGAGTACTCAGCATACCTGCTTATTTTAGCACAATGCGCGTGACTTGTAAAGCGAAAAATTGAAATTAGCTTTGTATTTTTGTGACAATTTTCTGAATTTAGCAAAGCCGAACAAGTAATTAGGCGGCTCAGCCCCGTAAAAAACAAGTAAAAAGCCTGTAAAAAAACCTGTAAAAAAACGACGAAAACACTTGAATTTTCTGTCGTAATATGGTAGTGTAGAGCTATAAGCTTATACTAATGAGGAGGCAAAATGGCAGAAAATATTATCACCGTCGCTAATCTCACCAAAAGCTACGGCGCGGCTAAGGCGGTTGACGATTTGTCGTTTTCCGTGCCGGCGGGCAGCCTGTTCGCGTTTTTGGGGCAAAATGGCGCGGGAAAATCCACAACAATAAACGCGCTGCTGGAGCTTGCGCCAAAGGACGGCGGAACAATCGTCTTTGACGGCAACCGGGACTTTGCGCAGTTCCGCCCGCATATCGGCGTTGTTTTTCAGAACAACGTATTCGACGATTTCCTGACCGTCGAGGAAAACCTGCTGCTGTACGGTCAGCTTTATCTGGGAAAAGCCGGCGCGGTAAAGCCGCGCTACAATGAAATCGCGGAGACGCTCGGCCTTGCCGAGTACGCGAAAAAGCAGTTCCGCCGTCTTTCCGGCGGACAAAAGCGCAAGGCCGAAATTGCGCGCGCCCTCCTGACGCGTCCGCGTTTGCTGTTTTTGGACGAGCCGACGACCGGGCTTGACCCGAGAACGCGCGCCGAGGTCTGGAGCATTATACACAGCATCCGCAGGGAATCGGGGATGACGGTCTTTCTCACAACGCACTATATGGAGGAAACGTCAGACGCGGACAAGGTCGTCGTGATACATCGCGGAAGGCTCGTTTGTGAGGGAAGCCCCGCCGAGCTAAAGGCAAGGTACTCGTCTGACAGGCTGCTGCTAACACCGGTTGACGCGGCACTGCTTGAGGCGGAGCTGACGCGGCGAAACCTGCCGTACACAAAAACCGCCGATACTTACGCGGTTCTTACAACAGACACCGCGCGGGCGATTGCGCTGCTGAATGAGCTTTCAGGAAACCTGCGCTGGTTCGAGGCCGCGCGCGGCTCTATGGACGACGTTTTTCTAAATGCCGTCGGCGAGCAAATTGAGGGGGAGCGTGTATGAAAAACGTGACTGCACTGACAAAACGGCTGATTCGGCTTTATCTGCGCGACAAAACGGCCGTGTTTTTCTCATTTTTAAGCACCATTATCCTTGTTGCGCTGTACTTTTTATTTATCGCCAAAATTTACGCGGAGTCGATGGACACAGTATCCGCGCTGTCTGATAACGCGAAAAATTTTATGATTTACGCGCAAATGATGATGGGCGTGCTGGCAATCAACTCAATTTCCGTGACGCTCGGAGTGTTCGCAACTGTCGCCAAGGACTTTGAAACCGGCAGGATAGACAGCTTTTTGTTAACTCCCGCAAAGCCGCGCGAGCTGCTGCTCGGATATTTTTCAGGCGCGGTTTTGATTGCCTTTGTCCTGAACCTGTTTACGTGGACGCTCTCCGCAATACTGATCGGCGCGCTGACGGGCTACTGGGTCGGCGCGGCAGCCTTTCTGATAATTGCGGCGATACTTATCGCCGCGTCGTTCATCAGCTGCGCGATTATGCTTATGCTGACTGCAATCGTAAAATCCTCCGCCGCGCTGAACGTTATCAGCGGTATACTGGGAACCTTTCTCGGCTTTTTGTGCGGAATTTATATGCCGTACTCCAATCTGGGCAAGGGCGCGGAGACTGTCGGCTCAGTTTTGCCCGTGACGCACATTGCGATATGGCTCAAGCGCACGGTGCTGGAAAACGTCTGCGCCCAGCTCGAAATCACGGGTCAGCTGAAAACAGTGTTTATCGAGGACTTTTATTCCGCAGGAAACATCGGCTTTTGCGGCCTGAACGTGCCGTTTTGGGGAATGCTGCTTTACAGTGCGTTGTTCGCGCTTGTGTGCCTGGTTGCGGCGGGCGTGATCCTTCGGCGGAAGATGAAGCGGTAGGGGCAGGGGAGTCTGTAAACAGCCCCACGGAGCAAAGCTCCGTGGGGCTGTTTGTTGTG
>JAISTA010000061.1 GCA_031272845.1 Oscillospiraceae bacterium | reverse complement strand
CCGCGATTATCAGGTCTGAGAAAACAGAGTGCAGTATCGTTCCGGACAGCCGCGCGTCCAGGTCGTCGTCCGCGCCGTCCGACAGGCGCAGACCCTCCTCAAGGAAAAAGCGGTATCGGCAGCCGAACCATTTTTCGGCGCGTGAGGGCGACACGGCAACCGTATCGCCGTAAAGCCGCCGCGCCGTATCTGGCGACAGCTTCGGCGCGGATTCCTCCGCGTTTTCAGCAAAACCGAGCTCTGCCAAAAGCTCAGCGTAAGGCGCGGCGGCGGCGGACAGAACCTGCTCCTGCGCGTATTTTTTTGTCTCCGCGCCGTAAGACCTCATCAGCGCCGTGACGGCTGACGACGGCTCGCGTCCCTCCGGGCAGATGAAAAACAGCTTGTCGCTCGCCTCTGAAAGGCTTGCGTGTATCAATCCCGCCTCGCGGGCAAAATCGTCGTCCGGCTCCTGTGTCAGCTCCGGAAAACGTGAACGCAAAAACGCGTCCTCCCGCTCTGTAAGCACGCCGGAGGACTCCTGCGCGGCGGGAAAGCTGCCGTCGTGCGCGTCCAGCACTATCAGCGCGCGCACCTCCCGCTTTCGCGAAAAGGAAAAATCGCCGATCAAAACAGCGTCAAGGCTCGCGGGAATAGACCCGACGGTCATCTCGGAAAAAACAAGCTCCAGTATCCGCACGAACTCGCGCGCGGAAACGGAAATGCCGCCCAGCTCATCGCAAGCAGTGTCCAGGCTGTCTGCAAATACGCCCCAAAACGCCTCCAGCTCGCTTGCAGATTGCTCGTCGCCGTCTCGGCGCAGGTCCTCGGCAAGCGCCGCGGTGCTTGCGTAAAGCGAAGCTTCGCGGCAAAGCTCGACAATCGCGGCAAGGCTGTCGCGCAGCGTCGCCGCGCGGGACAGGCGCGTTTCAAGCGCAGACAGCGGCGCGAGCACCGCGCGGCGCAAGTCATCCGCCGTCCGTGCGGCGCTTTCATCCTCCTCGCGCGAAAATCCTCCGTGCGCGGGTACAAACGCCCAGGGGGCCTTTTGCGCAAACATTTTGCGGCCGGATATGCCGAAGCGGCGTATGAAAAGCTCCAGAAAGTCCGCGCCCTCGCGCCCGATTGCAGTCTGTCCGGTTTTTATGTGCGCTATGACGGCCTCGTCCGAGTAGTTTTCCAAAACGCAGTCCAGCGCCGAGCGGATAAACCGAATCGGCGCGAGCAGCTCCGCCGGAGCTCTGCCGGAAAGGTACGAGGGAATGCCGAATTTGTCGAATACATTGCGCGCCGTTTTGGAAAGCGCGCCGATTTTGCGCGTCATAACAGCGATTTCACGGTAGCGGTACCCCTGCGAGGCAAGCCTGCGTATTATGTACGCCGCCGTTTCGGCCTGCCGCCAGTCCCCCTTTGCGGTGACGACCTCAAGCTCCTCCGCCGGACGCTCCGCGCTTTTTCCGCAATCCTGCGGCTGCGGTTCAACGCGGCATTCAACGCCGTACCGCTCTGCCGCTTGCAAAACGCGCGCGGCCTCCCGCGCGGGTAGCAGGTATTCGTCCGGAAGCGGCTCGCAGGGCGAGGAGATGAGCCTGTCCGCCGTAAAGCAAAAGGTCATTTCCGCGCCGCAGGCAATTAGCGCCGCGACCATCTGTCTTTCGGGGTAGGTAAAGTCGTGAAAGCCGTCGATATACAGCACCGTGTCACGGCAAAGCTCCGGCTCGGCCAGCAGAAGCTCCGCCGCCCGCGTCGTGTCGTCGTCCGGCAAAAGCAGCCTGCCGTCAGACAGCAGCAGCGCAAGGTCTGTGAGCTTGCCTTTAGTTTCGCCGCCGGCCGTTTCCGCCGCTTCAAGCAGCCTTTCGGCGGTCAGCCCGGAGGAGGACAGCGCACGCAGCGTGCCGTACAGCTTCGGCAAAAGCCGCGCTGTGCCGATGCCGCGCGAGACTGTGCCGTAAACGGACAGCAGACCCGCGTTCTCGGTTAAAACGCGGTACAACCGCAGCTTTTCGGTCAGTCCCCCGGTGTCGCCGCGCGCCGGCAGACCCGCCTGCGCCAAAATGCGCCGCGCAAGCCGCGAAAAGCCCAGAACCTCTCCATAAAGCGAAAAAGCCGCTCCCGCCGTTTCCGCCAAATGGCGCTCACAGGAATGGCTGTATTGCTCGGGCACAACGACAAGGATCCGCTTTTTCTCCTTTTTGTTAACCCGGTCTGCAATCTCATCAAATATTTTTTCCGACTTGCCGGAGGAGGCTTTTCCGAGGATTATACGTATCATTTGTTAGAACCTTAAACCGTCTGCGACGCTTTGCGCGATTTTTTCATATACTGCAAAAACGTGCGCGGAGGTGCCCTATTGAACCTGACTGAGCTGCTCGGACTGTCCGTTTCACTCTCCATTGACCTGTTTTTTGCCTTTTTTACATACGGCGCTTCCGGAATTACCGTGCGCATAAAAAGCGTAATAATAACGCCCGCCGTCTGCGCCGCGGCATTTTGGGCGGCGGCGCTTGCCGTAGGCTTTCTGCCTCCGCTGCCCTTTGCGGCGGAGCTTTCCGGCGCGATACTGATTGCTCTCGGCATTCTGCGCGTTTACAACGGGTATCTGCGACGCGTGTTTTCGCGCTCGCGCTTTTCGTTCCTGCGCATTCTCGGAAAGCCGGAGACTGCCGACTCGCGGCCGAAGGACAATATTCTTTCCGGCAAGGAGGCGGTTTTTCTCTCCGCCGCAATGAGCCTTGACGGCGTAGCGGGCGGAGCCGCGACAGGTATGGTCGCGCTGCCGTGCGCCACGGCCGTTGCGTCGATTATGCTGCTGATAGTGAGCGCCGCTATGCTCGGTCTCGGCTATTTCTCCGGCAAAAGCGCCGGACGCGCCGTGCGTTTTGACCTGTCGCCGCTCGGCGGCGTTGTTCTGATCATAATCGGCGTGCTGAAAACCATGCCGGGGCTTGCGGGTTAATTTCGGCTGTCTCTTGCCGTTACGTCCCACAAAAGCCCGCCGAATTTGAATTCGGAGCGCCAGCTTGTGATTTTTTCGCGCTCAAGCCAAGCTTTGATTTCGGCAATAGCCGCCTCGTCCTCAAGGTTAAGGCTGCCGGCAAGCTTTGCGGCGGTGTGCTCTCCGACCGGGAGCTCGCGCACATCGTCTATATAGTGCGTTTCGGGGTAGTAGCCCAGGTGCCACAGATAGTTGTACAGCGCGTTGTGCCCGTTGCCCATAAAGCGCGGGCTGTACTCCGTGCCGAAAACCTCACGCGCGGCGCGCGAGCAAAGCTCGTCCTCGGTATGCACAAACGCCGCGTTGTAGCAGTGCTTGCGCGACATTGCAATCAGCTTGTCGAGGTTGCCCTTGCCTGTCGCGGCGGGGGTTATGGACGTAAACACAAGGTCAAACGCGGCTGAAAAGCCCGCTTTTTCAATGTCGAGCGCGGAAAAGTCAGCCGTGTAAAACTCGGCGTTTTGTAGGCCCCGCTCACGCGCGAGCTTTGCGCCGTACTCCGTAAAGCTGTCTGAAAAGTCCAGCCCTGCGGCGGTTTGTATATGCTTTGCGAACTCCGCGACGAAAAGTCCGGGGCCGCAGCCGACATCTATCGCGCGGTATTCCGGCAAAAGTGCGCCGCGCGAGAGCAAAAAGTCGGTCGTCTGCCGCACCCGCGCCAGCATAGACGGCTTGCCGTCCTCGCTCGCGAGCTCCGCGATCCACTCGCGCGAGCGCTTGTTCCAAACCTGCGGCGTGTGCTTCGCTATCGCTTTCGGCTCCGCACGGCGCTCCCATTGGGCGCGCCAGTAGTCAAGTCCGAGGGCTTCTTCTTTTGTTTCGGGAGATTTCAATTGGTTTGCCTGCCGGATTAGTTGGTGTACAGCGAATAAAACGTGCGGAAGGTGTTTTCCATGCCCTCGGCAAACGGCGTGTAGCTAAAGCCGATTGCGTCGGCAAGCTTTGTGCCGTCCGTCAGGTCGTCGTCAATCAGCGGAAACGGGAGCGGAATCCTTTCGCGCTCAACCTCGTCAACCGTGACCTCGCGCGTCGGGAAAGCGCCGCCGTTAAAACGCTCAAAGTCCGCGATAAGGCTCGTGTACGTGACGCGCTCCGGACCCGACAGGTTGAACACCTCGCCGTAGACCTTTTCGCTGCCCGAAATTTGCATGAGAATATTCGCGATGTCCTTGACAAACACAAAAGAAAAGCGGGCTGTCGCGTCTATCGGCACGGGCACGGTGTGCTTGCGCGAGATAAGCTCGATAAAGTATGATTCTCGCGGCGCGTAGTTAAACGGCCCGTAGATAAACGTCGGCCGCAGGATGGTATACGGCAGTCCGCACTTGCCGGCGGCCTCGATAAGCTCGTTTTCGCAGGCGATTTTTCCCGCAAGGTAGTCGTCTACCGTCTGGCCGTAGCTGCCGCCCGAAACAAGCGGGTCGCCCTCCTTTTTGACCTTGCGCAGCGCGGGGTCATACACGCTGGCGGTTGAAAAGTAGATGTAGTGTCCGCAGCGCGCCCCGAGAGTCTCGACGATCGGGGCGATGTCTCCCGCGTTGTAGCCGCAAAAGTCGATCGTCGCGTCAAACTGGATATTGTCCGGCAGAAGACGCTCAAGCAGGCGGGGTGAATGTCTGTCGCACTCGTATTCCGAAACGCCCTCAAGCTTTAGCGGATAGTGTCCGCGGTTTGCCACGTGCAGCTCAAACTGCCCCGTTCTCTGCGCGAGAATCGAGTAGACGCGGCCGGTAAACAGGCTTCCGCCGATTACAAGTATTTTTTTCATAGCTGTGTTTCCTTAATATTAGCCTTAGGCTGTATTTACAGTCCGCGCCGCGCGCGCTCGTCCGTCCGCAGGTGCTTATACCAGAGCTGATACGGCCGCGATTGCGAAAACGCAAACCAAAAGTGATAACTAGGCAAAACCGCACCGAAAACACGCGAATACGCGCGGTATTTCCGGCGGTCGGCAGCTGTAATTGCGCGGATAATAATGACCGCCGCGATCAGCGCGATTACAACAAAGGCCAAAACAGTCGCCAAAACGGCGGCGACGCTGATTGCGGCCGTTTTGATTTTCGGCACGGCCCATGAGCCCAGCCAGTCGTAATCAAATATCCCGTCCAGGCCGCCGTATTCCGCAAACCACGTATTTGAAAAGTCAAACGAAAAGTCCAGACCCTCGTCCTCGTCAGGCACGGCAGGCGCGTTTGCCTCGCTTGACGGAATCCGGTAATACTGCCGAAACCATTCGAGCGCGGCGGCGGCCGTCATGTTAACCGCCGTGTTAAAGTCGCCCTCCGCAACGGACGGAAAAAAGCTTGCGCCGAGCGTTTCGCGCCGCGCTTCTTTATCCCACGCGGGCGCAATTTCAGAGCCGGTTGCGATTGCCCCGGTCTTTTCCTTTGTCACAACAAGCAGCAAAAAGCCGCATTTATCGCTGAAGCCCTCTTGCACAAGGCGGCTGTACCAGCTCTCGGCGGCCTCCTCGGGAGTTAAGCCGTTGAGATACTCAATTGTGCGTACGGCGATAAAGGCCCCGTCGGTTCGCGTGGCAAGTCCGCTTTCTCCGGAGTTCAGATCAAGAAGGTTTTCCGCCGTGTCGGCCGACAAAACGCCTGCGTCATCCCGCACCAGCGCGGAGGGCTCCGCCGCGAACGCGGGTACACAAAAGCATACCGTCATCACGGCGGCAAGCATAGCAATTACAAAAAAACGTGTTTTTCTGCCAAGCATTTATATGTACCTCAAGCTGTGTTGACTAAATATCGCTGAAATGTCACCGCGTTTTACGCCGTTATCCGCGCGAATACATAAGAAACGGCCTGTCACCCGGCAGGTCTTGAAACTCCGAATTCATGTCGCCGAGAACATTCAGGTTCTCGTCCATCAGGTTCCAGTCAGACGCGTTTTGCTGTTCTGTCAGATAAAATTTGCGCCGCTCGTCTACTGTTAGTTCATTAACCGTCGTTTTCGAAACGTGAATTCCCATTCCGGGAAAAGCAAGCAGCGGCTCAAGCTCCAGCCGGCAATCGGTTACTATTCCGCAGCTCTCAAGCGCGGACATTTCGGTCAGAACCGAAAGATCCCAGCTTCTCGCGGGTGAACCATGCTCCACTATGTAGAATTCTTTAACCTCTGAAGTTCTGAGAAACGGCGAAATAACACTGAACGGGTCTGCGCCGGAGTTATCAAACAACCATATGTATTCGAGACCGTCCAGGCACTCATAGCCGGGGAGCGTTAAGCCGTCGGAAATCAGGCAGTTTCCGATTGTAAGTCTTAAAATAGGGACAAGCTCCGAAAACGGCTCAAAGGACTCAATTCGGTAGCCCTCAAGCACAAGGTCTCCGTACTGGGTCGCGCTTTTACGAAGCACGTCGGCAGTGAGCACGGGCAATTGCTCCGGAGTTTGCTCTGCTGTTACCTCTGCGGTCGGGGTGGCCGTAGCGGTTGGAGTATCCGTCGGCACAGAGCCCGGCGCGCCCGAGCCGCAGCCGGACAAAAGCGTAATTGCAAAAGCGGCGGCAAATATCAGGCGTGCTATGTGCTTCATCAGCAAAACTCCTTCCGAAATGCTTCTATATTTCGTAAGTACTCGGCAACCCGCGCAGCCGTTCGTTCTGCACCCTTGCCAGAACGTCCTCTCCCTGCGCCGTCAGAAAGTCCGACTGTGAGGAGGACAAGCCTACGGCACGCAGGTACTGCGCTAGCTGCGCGCAAATGTCTTCAATCAGGTCAGTAAGGCCGCCGTCCGCCGAAAGCGGGGCCTCGGCAAGCGGCTTTAGCCTGACCTTAACATCGCAGCACGGTATTTCGGGCATAGCGCGGTAGCGCCACTTGTAATACGGTCGGAATTTGCGGGCCGCTAGGTAAGCAAAATAAATTACGTAGTCGGAGAATATTGACAGGCAGGTTCTTGCCGCAACAGTGTCTTGCCGCCGCAGCATTCTTGAAAAGTTATACTGCCCCGTCTGCGCGATTTTCATCAGGCAAAAGGACATCCGCTTCAATCGCAGATCCTCGGGTATGTATTCGCAGAGGTGCTCGCGCAGAGCGGTGAACTCGCCCGTCTTGTCAACGAACAGGTCTCCGTTTACGAGCATTGCGACGTTTTCCTCAGGCGTGTTAATCCACTCGTTCAGCCCGTCCGGTACGCCGCCGCGCCCTATCAGCCTTCGGCAGTAGTCCGGCACGGTGTATACGCCGACCTCGCCGCCGTACTGACTGCGCTCCCGCGCGTGCTCCGGCGGATTCTCCGCAAAAAGACGCGTCTTCCACGCGGCGACATCGGGAATTGCGGCGCTTTCGGATTCCGGCAGCCAGACAAAAAAGTCAACGCCCCAGTCGTGGTCGCGGGACAACTCATCGTCAAACCCGAAGCATTCGCTCCCATTTCCGACAAGCCCGGCGCATATAACGTCAGCTAGTTCGGGAAAGCTTTTTTTTAGGGACGGCAGGGCGGCCGCTTCAAAATACCTGCGGGACAGCTCCAGCGCTCCGTTTTCGGGAAAATTGCTCATGCGCTATGGCGTTTATCGGAGCGTCCGTTACAGACGGCTCTCAAGACGCAGCATTTCGATCTTGTATTCCTCGGCGCGCTCGTGCGACTCGCCGAAAATGCCGAGCATTATCTCATAGCCGACCGCGAGGTGCGAAAGTGCCTGCTGGTAATCTCCAAGCGACTCGTAAATCCGCGCAAGGCTTCGCTCCGTATATGCGTACTCAATGTTTTTGCCGAAGAATTTTTCCGTAAGAATAAGCGATTTGCTGTAAGCGGTAAGCGCCGCGTCCGGATCAGAGCGGGCAAAGCGCACGGAGCCGAGTGTCGCGAGCGCCGCCGCGTGGTGGACGTTTTCGTCCGGCATTTTGTCGTAAATCGCAAGCGCCTGCGTCACATATTTCTCGGCCTCGTCAATGTTGTTCGAGCGCACCGCGAGCGTCGCGAGATTGTTCAGCGAGGTTGCGATTTCGTGGTCCCCGCCGACGCCGGACTTCATAATGTTGAAAGCCTCAAGCGCGTATTTCTTTGCGTTTTCATAGTCGCACTTCTGAGAATAGGCAAGCGACAGGTTGTTCAGCGTGCTGGCATATGCGTATTCGTCTCGCGGATCTGCCTTTTCGAGGATGTTCTTGGCCGCCGAAAACGCGTCAAGGCTCTCCTCAGTATTGCCCATAAGGCGGAACAGACCGGCAAGATTCATAAGAATATTCGCGTAAGCGGTGCCGTCCGCCGCGTTTGTTTTCTCAAGCAGCTCAAGCGCCTTTGAAAAAGCGGCCGCGCTCTCGGCATACCGCGAAACGCCGCGGTAAAACCCGGCAAGCTCGTTTAAGACGGAAATGTACTCCGGGCGCTCTGTTTCCTCGTTGATTTCAAACGCCGAAAGCATAGCCTTGAGGTAGTTCTCCGCGCCGTCGTTATCCCCGGCGGAATAATATCCGTCCAGCTTTGTAAAAATTGTTTCGAGAAATGAATTTGACATAAGTGTTCCTTATTATTGGGTATTGCGGCAAGCGAAAGTCAGAGCTGCCCGGCCTCTGCGGCCTCAAGACTTGTGTATCCATAGTATTGCGCTGAATTTTGCAGTATATTCTTGGCAAGCGAAATTCCCTCGCTCTCAAGCAGGTTAAGGTGCGCGAGAAGCTTTTCAAGCGTCCCCTCCGAATACGTGAGCAGCTCGGAAAACTGATAGGTCTCAACAGAAGTGTACCCGTTAACGTCAGATACCGCGTACAGCGGCCGTCCCGCGCCGGACACCTTGGGGTAATCACGGTGCAGCTCCTCTGTCTGCGCAACAAGCTTTGTGCAGATTTCAGCCGCGAGGTCAAACGTCCTGTCGCTAGGTCTCGGTATATCGGCCGCCAAAACGGCGAATTCCTCCGGCGCGGTCGTGCTCATCATATAGATATACTTTTCGGCGATGAGGTTGCGCCCGGCGGCCTGCGCGTTTTGCAGATCTACAAGGTAGCTCATACGCGCGGCATCGTCCCACGCGGCAAACTGGCCGCTGCGCATAGCACGAAAGGTGGGCGAATCATCCTGACAGCTCGCGCGCACGCCCGTGCCGGAATTCACCTGCTGAAACATCTCCCACTCGCGCGCGATGATTTCCTTAATTATCTCGTTCACGAACAAAAACCTCCGCATAATAAGGCTCCAATTAGTTTTTTTCTTATTGTATCACAATCTTTTGTGAAATTCAACAGAAAGTTGACGAGACGCGGCGCGCGGTTGCTTTTTTGCGGCGGAGTTTGAACGGTTGCTTACCGTGGGATTTTTCTTTTTGCCCAATGGCGCTTACTTGTGACGACTTCGTTTGTGGTTTTTTTGTTCGTGCTTGCCGCGTTAGTGTGCTTGTTCACCGGAGGCGCTGGCGGCCCCGCAGACGTGCCACTGCGCGCGGCGGCGGTTACTTTTTCCGCTTCGCCGGACATCGTCCCCAAAAAGGGGCGACTTCTTTTAGAAAGAAGCAAATCTTTTTTTATGCCGG
>JAISTA010000054.1 GCA_031272845.1 Oscillospiraceae bacterium | reverse complement strand
AATGTGCTTATCCCGGCCGTGTCGGATAAGCCGATTGCAATGCGGCTTGAGGCGCTCGGGAAATCGGAGGGCGGCAGGACCGTCGCCGTTTTGTCCTCCAACAGGGAGACCGCCGATACGCTTCGTTTGCGGCAGGTGCCGTTCGAGATAATTTTTTCGCAGAAAGACGCGCGTCTTGCCCCGGCGGACACTGTGTTTTACGACGAGCAGGGCAGGAGCTACGTTTATCTGCCGATCGTGCTTATGGCGCGCGAATTTTACGTTGATATACTCGCGCAAAGCGGGGCTAATGTCATAATCGCCCCAAAATCCGACTTTCAAGAGGCGGAGGAGGGCGCGGATGAGGAAGCTCTTGCGGCCCGCGCGGCGCTCAAGGAACGCAACGAGAAGCGTCAGCTGCTGTTTAACCTTGTTGACGAGCTGATCGTTTCCGGAAAAACGCTGAAGGAGGGGAGCGTTTTCCGATAAAATTCACGGGAAGCGTGCTTTGCAAAAACAATGACGGCAATATCTGAAGAAAGTCAAATCAAAGAGTGTCTGCTGGAGATAAACGAGCGCATAGCCCGCAGCGCCGCCCGCGCGGGACGCGCCGCGTCTGACATAACGCTTGTCGCCGCGACGAAAACGCAGAGCGCCGAGACGGTTCGCGCGGCAATAAACGCCGGGATTCGCGTTTGCGGCGAAAACCGCGTGCAGGAGCTTGTTGAAAAATCGGAGCAAAACGCATATTCAGGCGCGGAGCTGCATTTTATCGGGTCACTTCAAACCAACAAGATTAACAAGCTTGCCGGGCAGGTCGGACTGCTTCAGTCCGTACCGAGCATAAAGGCGCTGCGGCTGATTTCCGCCCGCGCTGAGGATCTGACGATTGTTCAGGACGTTCTTTTGGAGATAAACATCGGAGCGGAGAAGGCAAAGCACGGCTTTTTGCCGGACAGCCTCGCCGAGGCGCTCGAAGCGGCGGCGTGTCTGCCGAATATCCGCGTTCGCGGCCTGATGTCAATACCCCCGGCGGAGCAAAATCCGGACAGGGACGCGTTTTGGTTTACAAAATGCCGCGAGCTGTTTGAAAAATGCGCGGCGTACGGCGCTGATAATGTGCAGATGAAGATACTTTCTATGGGAATGTCAGACAGCTTTCAGCAGGCGATAGAGTGCGGAAGCAATATGGTGCGAATAGGCACCTCGCTGTTCGGAAAAAGGCAGTAGCGCGCAGTTATTACGTCAAGGAGCGTCTATGAAAAACATTATGCCGCAAAAAACACGGATAGTCTGTGCCGCATTGCTTGCGCTTGCCGCCGCTCTGCTGCTTGCCGCGTGCTCGGGCAAAGATTCCGCGACTGCGCCAAGGCCGCTGCCCTCTGAACCGCCCGCAGAATACACTTACTATTCTAACCTGCGCTGTGAGCTTGATATTCCCGAAAACCCCGGGCAGCGGGATCCTCGGTTTGTAACAGACACAAACGCTGTGCAAAATCTGTATCCTCTGCTGTACGCGGCGTTATCCGACGGCAAGGATGTCGCGGCGGAAAAACTGCCGAAAAGCGGTGGCCGCTGCCGGTTTGAGGTGACTTTTCAGGAGGGGTCAACGGTAACGACGGTCACCGGGTGGAGCAAGAATCTTATTCACTGGAACACATTTGAATATGACCTCAACACCTCTCTGCCCTCGGGAAAATACGCGGCAATAAACAACGCCGATTATTACGCAAAGGTCAGCGATAAGGCGATTGCGGAAATAACGGCTTTTCTCGCGGAGCTGCCCACGGATTTAGACGCGGCGGCCCTTGATAACATACTTGCGGGCAATAACGGGGTCGAAGAAAAAACAATCCCTCTACGGGAGATTCGGGAGGCAAAGCTTTCCGCCCCACTGTCCTATGTGCTGAATCCGAAGCACGGAAATGCCCCGGAAACAGGAAAAATCAAAGTCTCTGACGAGCAGGCGTCATCGTGGTTTTATAAGATACTGACAGACGTGCTGACGCAAGGCTGGAACGCAGACCGTGCTTCCGTTGACCTTGCCTCGGCAAAATGTCATTTTATCTTGTCTCCCCGATATATTCACAGCCTCGGTGGAACGGAGCTTTATATTTCCTGCTGGGAGGGCAATGTGCTGTACTGGCGAGAAACAAACTGGTCAGATGAGATTGAGATTAATATTGACGAAGACGGTACCCGCTACCGGGATAATTATTCGCGGAACGGCTGTTACATTCAGCTAACGGACGAAAGTATGGCGCGCCTGATTGCCGCGCTTGAAGACTTAGAGCAATACAAGGATGAAGATAAATTTTTGTTCGGCGCGCCGGTTTTCCGGCAGGACTGATTTCCGTCAGAATCCACGCCGCGGCGCTGCGGTTTCAGAAGCTATTATTATAATTATACGCTTTATATATTAAGGAGCAAAGTTATGGGTGCATTAAAAGATTTGGGAAACAAGCTAAAGGCCTTTACCTCGGCCCAGGGCGACGATTTTGACGACGAGCTGGATGATTACCCGGAGCGCGAGAGCCAGCAGAGCGAGCGCGTGCCCGCCGATTCCAGCATTTACGACGAGCCAAGGGGCGACGGACTGCTTGCAAGAACAAAAAAGCTCATCCGCCCGGCTGAAAGGTATGCCCCCGCGCCTGTGCGCGCGCAGCAGCGGGACATTGAGATCATACCGATTTACGGTCCGCAGGATTTAACGCACGCGGTCGATCTTTTCGTCGAAACGGGCGGGTGTATCATTGAGGTCAAGAGCGACGTGCCGGACGAGGAGGCAAAGGAGATGATCCCCTTCCTTTTCGGCGCGGCGTATGTGCTTGAAGCGGACGTTCGGCAGATCGGGGATGTCGGCAGGATTTACAAGATCGCCTACCGCGCTCAGGAGGAGCCGGAGCAAACGCCGGAGACGTCCTCCGCAAAAAGCTCCGCCGCCAAGGAGCGCGTCTCACTGGACGACGACTTTTACGATTCAGACAGCGATTTTTAGCGTCTTTTTGAGGATACTCATTTGATAAACGCAATTACACAAAAGCCCGTCGCCGTCGCGTGCGACCACGGCGGCCGCAGCCTTGCAAAAGCGCTGCTTGCCCGCCTTGAGGAAAACAAAATCCCGTTCGAATTTTACGGCACGCATACGGACGACAGCTGCGACTACCCGGACTTTGCGGCGCTCGTGACTGACGCGATAACCTCCGGTAAAGCTGAGCTTGGTATTCTCGTTTGCGGCACGGGAATCGGCATGTCGATTGCGGCAAACAAGGTTCACGGAATCCGCGCCGCGGTCTGCGGAGACACGTTCTCGGCGGAGATGACGCGCCGCCACAACAACGCGAACGTGCTCTGTCTCGGTCAGCGCGTCACGGGTGAGGGACTTGCGCTGAAGATCGCAGATATTTTCCTCGAAACGCCCTTTGAGGGCGGACGCCACGCAAAAAGAGTAGAAAAGCTTGAGGCGTAAGCCCGCGCGGCGCACCTCAATTCCAGCATATTATCAGGTTGCCTATGCAAAAAAACTTCATTGTCGCGATTGACGGCCCCTCAGGCGCGGGTAAAAGCACGATTGCCCGCCGTCTTGCGGCGCACCTTGGCGGCGTTTACGTCGATACCGGCGCGCTTTACCGCGCGGTTGCGGTTTACATAAAGCAGCGCGGCGTTTCTCCCGAAAACGAAGCAGAAATTGCGCGATGTCTAAGCGCGGCCCCGCCGGCAATTGAGCTGCGTCAGGGAGCGGACGGCCAGTGCGTATTTTTGAACGGCATTGAGGTGACGCGAGAGATACGCCTGCCGGAGCTCTCCACCCTGACAAGCAAAATTGCGCAGTCATCCGCCGTGCGGGCGTTTTTGCTGGACGCGCAGCGTCAGGCGGCGCGCTCCGCACCCTTTGCTGTGCTTGACGGGCGGGATATCGGAACGGTTGTTCTGCCGGACGCGCCGGTTAAAATATTTCTTACGGCCTCCGCCGAGGCGCGCGCCGAGCGGCGCACGGCGGAGCTTTTGGCGCAGGGCGTTTCTGTGCGGTATGAGGACATTTTGCGCGACAACATCGCCCGCGACAAGCGAGACGCGGTGCGCACGACCGCCGCTCCGGGCGCATATATTGTGGATACATCCGCGCTGTCGTTTGACGAAAGCTTTGACAAAATTTTGGATGAGGTTTTGCGTGTCCGTGAAAAAGAGTGAGCAAAAAAAAGATCCGCTGATTGCAGAGCATAAATTCTTCCGCCTTAGCTGCGTTGTGCTGCGCATTGTGATGTGCTGGCTTTTGCCGTACAAAATCACCGGCAAGGAGAATATTCCGGCAGGCCCCGCCGTTATCTGCATCAACCACACATCAATCTGGGATCCGCTTTATATGATGATCGCGCTGCCGAAAAAAGAGTTTCCGTCACCGAAAATTCTCGCTAAGGCCGTGCTTTTTTCAGTGCCTGTAATCGGCAGCATACTGCGCGGTCTCGGCTCAATATACGTCGCGCGCGACGGTGCGGATATTAAGGCCGTCTCGGCCTCCATCAAGCACCTGAAGGCCGGCGGCAAGCTCATAATCTTTCCGGAGGGCACGCGCGGAGACGGCGCGGCGGCGCAGGAATCCAAGGTCGGGGCCGTCAAAATCGCGGCAAAGGTCGGCGCGCCGATCCTGCCTGTTTATATCCCGAAAAGCAAGGGCTTTTTCAAGCGCTGCCGTATGATAATCGGAAAGACAGTCCCCGCAATGCCGCAGGGCGCGGACAAACCGGGAAATGACGATTATCTCCGCCGGGCAGACGAAATTATGGCCGGGATTTACGAACTCGGCGCGGCAGGATAGCCGCGGATGTCTGTGATTATTCGTCCGGCCTCCTCCGCCGGCTTCTGCTTCGGCGTTGAGCGCGCGGTTTCGGCGGCGGCGGACGCGGCGCGGCGTTTCGGCACCGTTTACGCTCTCGGCGAGCTTATTCATAATAAGGACGTGATAGACGAGCTGGCGCTTTTGGGCGTCGTCACGATCGCGGAGCCTGCCGAGCTGCCGCTTGGCGGCGTTGTGATTATCCGCTCGCACGGCGAGGCGCGCGGCGTTTACAAAAGCTTGCTTGAGCGCACGGATGAGGGAAATATCCTTGACCTCACCTGCCCGTTTGTCTCGCGAATACACAAAATCGTCCGCGAATCAGCCCGCGCGGGGCACCAGCCCGTCATAATCGGAGACGAAAAGCACGCCGAGGTGCGGGGAATCGCGGGACAGGCTGAAAGCTGTCTGACATACAAGAACTATGGTGATTTTTGCGCTAACACACAACATTTAGTTGACAGGCCTCTCGACATCGTGTTTCAAACGACTCTATCGGGAGAAATCCTAAAAGAATTTCAAAATTTCGCAAAAAAGTCCTTTACTTCACCGAAAATTTATGATACAATATGCAATGCGACGAAGTGCCGTCAGGAAGAGGCGGAGCGTCTTTCAAAAATCTGCGACGTTATGGTTGTCTTGGGAGACAGCGGGAGCAGCAATTCAAGGCAGCTATATGAAATCTGCCGCGAATTTTGCGGACGTGCGGTTTTTGGGGCAAGGCTCAGTCAAATATCCGGCGAACTTTCTGAAATCGCAAGGACGGTTTCAGACCACAACAATAATGTAACGATAGGCCTAACGGCCGGTGCGTCAGTGTCGCGGCGCGCGATTACGGAGGTTCTCAACTACATGACCGAAGAGTTCAAGGCTACAGTCCAAGAGGAAGCCGAAACACACGAGCCGGCGTTCTCCGCCGAAGAAACAGCGGGCGATACGCAAGAAGCGCCTGAAACGCAGGACACAGCAGATTTTGCACAGCTGGTAGACGATTCGTTCGTCACGGCGCGCGCCGGCGAAAAGCTGACGGGCACAGTTATTGCTGTTTCCAAATCAGAGGTAACAGTCGACATCGGCACCAAGCAATCCGGAATTATTCCGTCCGATGAGGTGACGAGCGACCCGACAAAGTCGCCGGAGGATATTTTGGCTCCCGGAGACGCTGTCGAATGCTACGTTCTGCGCGTTAACGAAAGCATCGTAACGCTTTCGCGCCGCCGTCTCGAAAACGAAATCTCCTGGGGCGAGATTCTGGAGGCGAAGAAAGAGCGCAGATGCGTCTCCGGCGTTATCACCGAGGCAAACAAGGGCGGTGTTGTCACGAGCTACAACGGTCAGCGTGTTTTCATACCGGCCTCCGCAACGGGCATTGCCCGCGGCGGCGACTTAACGCCTTTACTGAATAAGGAAACCAACTTCTATATTATGGAGGTTGACCGCCAGAAAAAGCAGATTATCGGTTCCGTCACCGGCATTTCGGCAGACGAGCGCCGCGCGCGCGTTAAGCAGCTTTGGGCTGAGATTGAGGTCGGCAAGAAGTACACCGGCAAGGTCACGTCAGTCACAAAGTTCGGCGCGTTTGTAGACATCGGCGGAGTGGACGGACTTGTCCATGTCTCCGAGCTGTCGTGGGACCGTATTTCAAATCCCTCGCAGGTTGTCAAAGAGGGCGACCAGCTTGACGTATACGTTATTTCGTACGACCCCGAAAAGCGCCGCATTTCTCTGGGACACCGCGCCCCGGACGGCGACCCGTGGGCGAAGTTCTCAAAGCAGTACAAAACAGGCGACGAGGCGATTGTCAAAATCGTCAAGCTGTCCGCCTTCGGCGCGTTTGCCGAGCTTATGCCCGGCGTAGACGGTCTTATCCACATCTCGCAGATTGCGGATCACCGCGTTACAACAGCGGGAGACGTTGTTGCAGTCGGCGACGAGGTCAAGGTCAAAATCACGGCAATCGACGAGGATAAGCGCCGCATAAGCCTCTCAATCCGCGCACTGTTCGAGATTCCGGCCGAGGATCGCGCCTATGAGCCGCGCAAGCGCTCAAAGCAGGCCGACACGATCGTATACGACACAGAGTCAAACTTCGCGTTCAACACGGATTACGACGACGAGGAATAACTGAGTCTGCGGCTCCGAGTTTTTGCGGAGCTCACGGGCTGTACTTACAGCATTAATCAAACCGCTCGCATTTGCAATGGCTTTTTAGCTTGCGCAAAATCGGGCGGTTTGTTGTGTTTTTTGGCGCAAAAGGCTTGCCAAAAGGCTCTCAGCGCCGAATGCCGGGAGACCGCTGTTGGTTTTTGGCGGAACAAAGTCAGCCGATTAGCGAGCTCTGTCGTTTTTTACGGATTTTTGAGTATTTTGTTTCATTTTGTTAACATTTGGGGCTTGTAAACGCCGACATTATCCGATATAATAAAGATGCTCTTTAATCTTGGTTACCGCCCGGCGGGTGCGTTGTACGACGCATTCGGCATGCGGCAACCCTTTTTTTATTTCCGCCGGCGCGGGGCGGGTTTTTTTACTTACGGCGTTGCTTGGTGTTCTTTTAGACGCAAAACTATAAGCGGGAGCGAAAAGTTCTCTGTTTGGGGCGGGGTATGAGGTTTGAAATTGGGGCTAGGCCGTGCGGGTGGTGGTTCTTTTCGACGGAAAGCTCGTGGCGGGAACGAAAAGTTCTCTGTTTGAGGCAGATTGCGGTGTTTGGAATAGGGACTCAGCTGCTCTTCGTGGCGAAGCTAGAGCGCCTACGCGGCGGGCGGTTACTTTTTCCGCTTCGCCGGAAAAAGTAACCAAAAAGGGGCGACTTCTTTTAGAAAGAAGCAAATCTTTTTTTATGCCGG
>JAISTA010000023.1 GCA_031272845.1 Oscillospiraceae bacterium | reverse complement strand
GTGAGCAGCTCCGCAATTCCGCCGCCGCCCGCCTGTCCGCCAAGATACGCAAGCAGTATTCCGCGAACGCTGTCGCGCCACGGCATCGCGACAGGCGCGCCGCACTGCAAAATAACCGCAGTATTCGGGTTTGCCTCTGCCGCCGCCGCGATTACGGCGTTATGCGTCTCCGGCAAATTCAGGTCTCGCCTGTCATAGCCCTCGCTCTCGTACTCGTCCGGCAGTCCCGCAAACACGAGTACGGTATCGCAGCGCTTTGCAAGCTCCGCGACCTCGGCAAGACTGCTTGCGTCGGAATATTCCGCGTTAACTCCAAACTTAATCAGCTCGTCATAGGCGTTGTCGAGTGTGAGCGGGTTTATACGGCTGCTTCCCGCGCCCTGAAAGCGCGGCTTTTTTGCGAATTCGCCGATAACCGCGACACTTGCTCCGGCGCGCAGGGGCAAAACGCCGCCGTCATTTTTCAGCAGAACGGCTGATTCGCGCTGAGCGCGGCGGGCGAGCCTGTGATGCGCTTTCGCGTCATAAGAATAGTCCGGCCTGAGGCTTTCCTGCGTTTTCAGTGCGAGGGCGACCAGGCGCTCTGCGGCTTTGTCAAGCTCGCTCTCGTCAAGCCGTCCTGTTTTCACCGCCTGCGCAACAAGCCTGTCGTTAATCCCATTCGACGACGGCATTTCAAGGTCAAGTCCTGCGGCAATCCCTGCAACACGGTCGTTTACGGCGTTCCAGTCGCTTATAACAGCGCCCTCAAAGCCCCACTGACCGCGCAGAATGTCGGTTAACAGCCGCTTGCTTTCGCTTGCGAAAACGCCGCCGACCTTGTTGTAGCTGGACATTACAGTCCGCGGCTTGGAGCGCTTAACCGCCGTTTCAAACGCCGCGAGGTATATTTCGCGCAGCGCCCGCTCGTCAGTCTCGGAGCTGCTTATCATACGGAAGCGCTCCTGATTATTTGCGGCAAAATGCTTCAGCGACACGCCGATTCCCCGCGACTGAATGCCGCATATGCTTGCCGCCGCAAGCTCTCCGGTTAAAAAAGGGTCCTCGCTGAAATACTCGAAATTCCGGCCGCAAAGCGGACTGCGCTTTATGTTTGCCCCGGGCCCCAGCACTATGCCGACACCCTCCTGGAGGCATTCCTCGCCGATCGCCTCTCCGATTTCCCGCAAAAGACTGCGGTCAAAGCTGTTTGCGGTAGTTGCGGAGGTCGGAAAGCAGGTCGCGGGAGCGCTGATATTTACGCCGAGATTATCCATACGGCCTATCTGCTTGCGCAAGCCGTGAGGCCCGTCCGCCACAAAAATGCTTGGAACCGACAAACGCTTGACCGGCTTTGTGTGCCACATGTCAAGGCCGGAGCACAGGCCTGTCTTTTCCTTGAGCGTCATTTCAGAAACGATTTTCTTTGCTTTTGCGTTAATATCCATAATAGCACCAGTGTATCACAGATTCAGCGGCAAAGCAAGGGTAAAAAAGCCCGAGGAGTGGACAAATGAGACGTTTTGTGATATAATTATGGGTATGAAAAAGAGAACAGTAGCAGCGACAAGAAATGTCCGGTATGCGGAAAAACAAAAAATCAAATACAGAAAGGTCATAATCCATCCGGAACGCAGCGCTGCTACTGCACGGATTGTAAGAAAACCTACACGCCGGAACCGAAACGTGTTGCCTATGATGAAAAAACTCGCAAGCAAGCCCTGAAATCTATTATTCAGGGACTAGCGGACGCAAAGTAGGACTGATTTTGGGAATGAGCAAAGCAAACGTTTATAACTGGATCAGGGCGGAAGCTTCTAAAAAAATTGCGGAAAAGTAACGAAAAGTTATCCACACATTTTCAACGGATGTTATGAGCTTGACGAGCTGTATTGGTTTGTAGAGCGCAAAGGCCGCTCCGAAACGCGAGAGAACGCGTATGTGATGACGATGGTAAGCCGCGAACTGCGCCAAATCGTGAGGGTTGACGCAGCTTTCGACAAATCCCCGGAGCGTATTCAGGCAATAGTTGACAGTGCGCCTTGGGTGGCGGTGTACTTTTCTGATGGCTGGAGCGGATACAAAGACGTCGTATATCCTGGTAAGTACACGCAAAATTTCCACAACAAGAAAGATACGTTCACCGTCGAGGGTGTGAATGCGGATTTGCGATGTTGCATTCCGATTTTGGCGCGGCGCAGTCGGTGCTTCGCGCGAAAACTTGAGATGCTGTATGCGGTTGTGGCGCTGTTTGCGGAGGCGTACAACGCGTTCGGCGAGGCGAAGTACCGCTGGCGTGCGTCGCACGAGTGCGGTGAACTGCCCTTTGGTCTCGTGGATTTTCTTTAGACACCCGTTTGTCCACTCCCCCGCCGTAATCGCACTGTTGACAAACCCGGCCGAAAGTATTATAGTATGCCTATAAATACCCGCAAATTAGCGGCACACTATGAGAGAAATCAAATGAAATTGCACATCACAAAAATAAAAAAACGCACCGCTGTTCTTTTTATAGCAGTTGCATTGCTTACCGCGTCAATTCCCGGCGCCGCGTTTGCTTACGCCAAGGCTGACGGTACAGGCATGCCGGAGCGCAAGCAAAGCCTGCTGACAGAGCTCGGCTATGGGTCAAGAGCTTCCGTAAACGGAGACCTGAGTGAAAAAGTCGCGGAGGAGCTTGAGGAGCTTGAAGCTTCAGGTGAGATGATTCTTCCGGAGGTCACGGATGCCGAGGCACCTGCGTCGGACGGTGACATCAGGGCGCTGCCGCCGCTTGACGCGTCCTCCGGTGGGTTTCAGTATGAAAATGTTCCTGATGTCCCGGAGGCTATCATAATAACCGGCTACACCGGTACGAACAAAAATGTTGTGATTCCGGAAAAGCTCAACGGAAAGTATGTTGTCGGTGTGTCGCTGAACAGCCTCGGTCTGACTAGCCTTAACGTGACGGCCTGCACAGCCCTTATAGCGCTCTCTTGCTTCGGCAATGAGTTAACTGGGCTTGACCTCAGTGGAAACGAATTTTTATTACTTTTGGATTGTAGTTACAACAACATATTTGAACTAGATATCAGACAAACTCAATTAAACGAACTTTATTGCAACAACAATAATATGTCATCGCTTTTGCTATCAAAAAATGATATATATGCATATCTGGAAGTGCTTGACTGCTCATATAACAATCTTGAACAACTCACCATTGCTCAAACATACAACGCTATAGTGGATTGTTCTCATAATTATTTAACATCTTTATCCGGTGGATCTTTCAAAGCTCTTGACTGTTCTTATAATCGCTTCACTTCGTTAACGCTGGGGGACTGGAATTACGCTCTTGAAGTGTTTAATTGTTCTCATAACTATCTGTCATCGCTCAAATTTGGTTTAGACGGAAGTGGTCCGTATACGCGCCTCTGGTGGTTTGATGTTTCATATAATCATTTATCCTCAGAACACGACATAGCTATGTATTGTTGGGATTTCGGTGATTCGACTTTTGATGTTTCTGGCTTTTTAATAAAAACACATACGGAAAATTGCCTCATCACCTACCCCCACACCCACGCCTTCATCTTCGACCCGCAGTTGCCTACTAAATTCAGCGACGTGCAGCCCGAGGACTGGTTTGTATCTGACGTTAAGTTTGCCGTTGACAACAAGCTGTTTGCCGGTGTTTCAGACACAGAATTCGCGCCGAACTCCGCTATGACGCGCGGGATGGTCGTCACGGTAATGCACAGCTTTGCGGGCAGACCCGCACCGGCCAAGGAGAACACGTTTACAGACGTTTCGGCGGGTCAATATTACAACACGCCCGTTTCGTGGGCGGCTGAAAACAAAATTGTCGCAGGAATGTCGGCATCTGAGTTTGCGCCGGACGCGAATATAACGCGAGAGCAGTTTACCTCAATCCTCTACCGCTACGCAAAGGACTATCTGCACCTCGACGTTTCGGGCTCCGCTCCGCTCAAGTTTGCGGACGCGGCGCAGGTCTCGTCCTGGGCGGTCGAAGCCGTACAATGGTGCTACGCAAACGGCATAATCAGCGGAAAGGGCGGCAACCTTTTTGACCCGCAGGCAAGCGCCACGAGAGCCGAAATTGCCGCAATGACGCGCCGCTTTTCAATTCTTGTAAGTAAATAATAAGGAGACAGCATTTATAATGAGGGATCACAGAATGTGGATCGGCGGGCAATGGGTACCGTCAGAATCCGGGCGTATGATGACGACGAAAAACCCGTCGACAGGCGAGGATCACGCGGGTGTGCCGAAGGCCTCCGCGGCGGACATTGACGCGGCCGTCCGCGCCGCGCGCGAGGCGTTTCCCGTCTGGTCTGGGATGACGCAGGCGGAGCGCAACAAGGTGCTCTACGAAATTGCGGCAAAAATCCGCGAGGAGGCGGACGCAATGGCGCGCGACGAGTGCGCGGAGCACGGCACGCCGTACAACGACGCTTACGGCGTTTGTATGGGCGCGGCGGCAAAATTCGAGTGGAGCGCAAACGCCGCTTACCGCCTTATGGGAGAGGAAATCCCCGTTCCGGGAGACACGCTGACGTACCTCAAGAACGAGCCTGTCGGCGTTATCGGCTTTATAACCCCGTGGAACCTGCCCACGATTATGACGGCCGTAAAGCTAGCCCCGGCGCTTGCCGTCGGCAATACGTGCGTGCTGAAGCCGCCGTCCATAAACTCGGCTATCGGGCTTAAGTTTGCGCACGTGCTGTCACAGGTGCCGAGCCTGCCAAAGGGCGTTGTGAACATCGTAACCGGCTCCGGGTCGGAGGCCGGCGCGGCGCTTGCCTCACACCCGGAGGTCGACCTTATCGGCTTTACGGGTTCCTCCGAAACGGGCAAGGAGATACTGGCGCTTGCCGCGCCGACAGTCAAAAAGTGCGTTATGGAGCTTGGCGGAAACAACCCGGTGCTCATCTTCCCGGACGCGGATATAGACGCTTCATTAAAGGTGCTTGCGTGGCGGCAGTTCAACAATTCCGGGCAGCACTGCTCAGGCCCGGGGCGTTATTACGTGCACGAGAGCGTGTACGACGAGTTCGCGGCAAAATTCAAGGCGTACGCCGAGTCCCTGAAGGTCGGCGACACAACCTCCGGCGACAAGTCGATTCAAATGGGCCCGCTTGTGTCTGCCGAGCACAAGGCAAAGGTGCTTGGGTACATCAGCGGCGCGGTCGCCGAGGGCGCGACGGTTCTAACAGGCGGCGACGCGGGCACTCAGTACGGCAGCGGCTTTTTCGTAAAGCCCACGGTGCTGACCGGCTGCACGCACGATATGACCTGCGCGCGCGAGGAGATTTTCGGACCCGTCGCGGTGCTGATCAGGTACACGGACAGCGATGACCTTGTCACAATGGCAAACGACTCGCGCTTCGGCCTGTGCGCGCACATCTGGACGCGCGACATTTCAAAGGGAATGAAGCTTATCAGCACGCTGCACGTCGGCGCGGTGTTCATCAACTGCCAAATGCTGACGGACGAGCAGCCCTGGGGCACCTCAGTAAAGGAATCCGGCATAGGCAAAGAGGGCGGGATTTTCGGAATGCGCGAATTTGTGGATAAGAAACTTGTGTGTGTGAAGTACGGGGAGTAGAATAGGTGCGATAATAGAACCCCCGCCGGGCAAATGGCATTGTCCGGTGGGGGCTTTGTTTTGTTGCGCCTCGAAAATTATGGAAAGTTGTAGAAATGGGTCTTGCGTTTTGCTCGGCTTTGTTGTATTATACAAAATAATATACAACATTATTCAAAGAGAGAGAATTTGCACTATGGCAAAGATTGTTTCAGCTTATGACGTATTAATCTCATGTCCAGGTGACGTGTCCCCATTCGTTGATCTGCTGGAAAGAGCAATTGGAAAATTCAATAATTTCTATGGCAGAGAAAACGATGTAATACTTCGGCCTATTAGTTGGAAGAACAACGCGTTCTCTCAATTCGGCAGTCACCCGCAAAAGATTCTTGACAGGCAAATTGTAGATAAGTCTGATTTCGCCGTTGCCGTGTTTTGGGCGCGGTTTGGTACGGCAACAGAAGATTATGGTTCTGGCACAGAAGAAGAAATAGAACGTATGATCAGCGACAAAAAACAAGTATTCCTATATTTTTTGGACAAGGATGTTCAACTGTCAAAAATTGACGTACAACAATATTTGAATATAAAAGCATTCCAAGATAAATACAAAGATAAAGGGCTTTTCTTTAACGTAAGAGATGAAAATGAATTGGCCGTCACTTTTCGCGAGCATCTAGAGTTGTACATGGACAGCATCGTTCACGGCAAGGAATATCAGGCAAAAGGCAGCAAGCTAATACTTTGGGCTGACGATTGCCCACAGAATAATGTATACCTTAGAAATGTGTTAGAAAATTATGGAATTAAATTTGATTTAGCCTTATCGACTGACAGTGCCTTGCGAATGATACAACACAACAAGTATTCTTTAATAATTTCTGATATGGGGAGACAAGAGGGCGCGCGCGAGGGCTATGTCCTGTTAGAAAGGCTTAGAGGCAGCGGAAATAACATACCATATATAATATATTCTGCCGGTGGCAGTTCAATAGAAAACAGAGAAGAAGCAAAGCGCAAAGGCGCACAATGTTCAACAAATCATGCAAACGAAGTCGCTGATACAGTGTTGAAATTGCTTTTAAGTACTTAAATTGAAGTAACTAACGCTATCTTGATCCCTACAGCATTGAATCACTCTTATATCTCTTGAACACGTCCACACGAGCGACGCCATATAACACCCCGCGCACCAACCACCGCCTCACAACCACAAAATCCAAAAAACCGGGGGAATGCATTCCATTCCCCCGGTTTTTCTCTGTGCTATAGTCCTACGACAGCCCAAAGGACACCGCTATCGCGTTATCCACCCTGTTCATTGTCTGGCTCGGCAGGTTGCCCATTTTCTCCTTAAGGCGCGTCTTGTCAATCGTGCGTATCTGCTCAAGCAAAACAATGCTGTCTTTGGGCAGCGCCGGGCAGTTCGCGCCTAGCGGTATGTGCGTCGGGAGCTTTGCTTTGCCGAGCTGGGATGTAATGGCGGCGGCGATTACGGTCGGGCTATGCTTGTTGCCGACGTCGTTTTGGACGATCAGCACCGGACGCATACCGCCCTGTTCCGAGCCGACGACCGGGGAGAGATCGGCATAGTAAACCTCCCCGCGCTTTACTTTGGTTTCCATAGATACAGTTTTCCCCGTGTTATGCTGACTCCGCGCGGCAATTTGTGCGGCGTACCGCTGTTAAATTGCGCCTCGGTTATTTGTATTCCGAAGAATATTATCTCCTTGCCGCAAGGATGTTATACTTTTTCTTAAAATAAATATGCTGAAAAACGCCCGCTGCGCCGCCGCGCCGTGTTTTTTTCGCCGGAGGCAGCCCTGCTATGACGGCGTTGCCGCTTTTTTGCGAAGCGGCTACTCTATATTATATGTCGGACGGCCGTTTTTTTGTTTGAATCGGGCAGCCGGCGGCGCGGCGCAGTCGTATCACCCGGCCCGCGCTCATATAATAAAAGCATGTCCATCCTCGAAAAAATTACGCCTGCGATTGACCGCGCCGCCGCCTTTGTCTGGGGTCCGCCCCTGCTGCTTCTGCTTGTAGCAACACACATTTTTTTGACCGTGCGCACAGGCTTTGTTCAGCGGCGGGTTTTTCACGCAATCCGCCTGTCCTTTAAGAAAAGCGGCGGCATCGGCGAGATTTCGCCTTTTTCGGCGCTCGCGACGAGCCTTGCCGCAACGGTCGGAACAGGCAACATTATCGGCGTTGCGGCAAGCGTCAGTCTCGGCGGGCCGGGCGCGGTGTTCTGGTGCTGGCTCACCGGAATTTTTGCCATGGCGACAAAGTACGGCGAGACGTTTCTCGCAATCGTCTTCCGCGTCAAGACGCCCGCAGGCTGGGTCGGCGGGCCGATGTACACGATCGAGCGCGGTCTCGGCGCGCCGCGCCTTGCAAAGGCTTACGCCCTGTTCTGCGCTCTCGCGGCGCTCGCCGTCGGTGCGGCGACACAATCAAACTCTATGGTAACGGCAATCGCGGAGGAGTTTTTTTCCGCAAACGAAGCGGCTTTTTCGGGTGCGCCGCGCCTTGCTCTGTATGTAACGGCTGCCGTAACAGCGGCCGTTGCGGGGCTTATCGTAATCGGAGGACTGAAAAAGATCGGAGCGGTCTGCACGCTTTTAGTCCCGCTTATGGCGGTGTTTTACGCCGGAGGGTGCCTTGCCGTGCTGGTTTTGAACCGCGCTTTTTTAGTCGCCGCCCTGCGCCAGATTGTCCTTTCCGCGCTGAACCCGCGCGCCGTCGGCGGAGGCTTTGCCGGAGGCGCGTTTATCGCGTCAATGCGTTACGGCGTTTCGCGCGGGCTGTTCTCCAACGAATCCGGGCTGGGCTCCGCCGCAATAACCGCCGCTTCGGCAAAAACCGACAGTCCGGACCGCCAGGCGCTCATCACAATGACCGCCACCTTTTGGGACACGGTCGTCGTCTGCGCGCTCACAGGGCTTTGCCTGGTATCGGAAACCGCGCGAAATCCCGGCGCGGCGGACTATTCCGACGGCGCGCGCCTTACCTTCGCCGCATTCTCGCGTCTCGGCGCGTTCGGGCCGAAAATACTCACGACAGCGCTCGCGGCCTTTGCGTTTTCAACGGTTATCGGCTGGTACATCAACGGCGAACGCGCAAGCGAATATCTGCACAGAAAAAGCGCGCCCGTATACCGGCTCATATACGTCGCGGCGGTGTTTTTCGGCGGAATCCTGCCCGTTTCGGCGGTCTGGGGACTTGCGGACTGCCTGAACGGTGCAATGGCCGTGCCGAATATCGCCTCGCTGCTGCTGCTGTCAGGGCTTATGCGGCGGCGGCGGGAGTGAGTTTTTTGTTTTTGCGCCGGGGTTTGCCGTTTTTTAGACGGGGCTTGGGGTGAAGGAAAACCCGGAGGAATTGGGTTCCTCCGGGTTTTTGGTTTTGACTGCCTGGTGGGGGGGCTGCGGGATAGGTATTGGCGTAGGGTGGGAGCTTTGGGTTTGCGGCGTTGTTTTGAGTTCTTTGCGACGCAAAACT
>JAISTA010000240.1 GCA_031272845.1 Oscillospiraceae bacterium | reverse complement strand
CAAAGAACACCAACACCGCCGCAACCACCAAACCCTCAAGCTCCGCCGCAGTAACCCCCTCCTCACTTAGCATACATCCTCCCCTCCATCCGTCTCACCAGCCCCGCCGGAAGCAGCTTCGCCAGCAATCCAAACACCCGGTAAGCCGCCCCCGCGATGTAAAGCGGCCTTACTCTCCGCTTTAGCGCCGCGCGCGCAACGACCCCGGCCACTGCCTCCGAGGACATCCCGCGTGCCTCGTCGCGCTCCATACGTCTGACGGAACGCGCTGCTGCTTCGGCATAAACGCCGTCGTTCCCCGACTTTTGCCTTGCGCCGGTAAAGCCTGTTTTTGTATCCCCCGGCATTACGGCACAAACCGTAACACCGTACGGCGCAGTCTCGCTCGCAAGCGCCAGTAGGAACGCGTTCAGCGCGGCTTTCGCCGCCGAATAGTGAGCCTGAAACGGCACGGGCAGTATCGCCGCCACGCTGGACACCGCGACAATTCTCCCGCGCGATACTCGTAAATGCGGCAGCGCCGCCGTCACCGCGCTCACCGTGCCGAAATAGTTTACCTCAAGCTGACGCTTCGCGTCGCTCAGGGCCGTAGTTTCCGCCGCGCCCGAAATGCCGAAGCCCGCACAGCAAATTAGTACATCCAGTCTACCCTCGCGCGCGGCAACCTCGCCAATCGCCGCTTGCACGGACTGCTCATCCGTCACGTCTCCCGAAATATGCGTAACGCTCCCGGCGGACTGCCCGCTGCGGGACAACTCGTATACACGGTGCCCCTGCGCGGCAAGCCGCATTGCCGCAGCAGCGCCTATCCCGGAGCTTCCGCCTGTTATAAGGATCACTCTTTGCATTAGTACGCCCCCTGTTTTTATCGGAATTATACCACAAAATCCGCTTTTGCGCAACAGTCCCCTGCTTCAGAAAATATTGCTTGAATTATACCTTGCGCTGTGATATACTTCTACATAATAAAGGTGTACTGGCTGATTATCATCAATAACCATAAGCACAAACACCGCTATGCAAGGAGCGAATCAAATGTCAGTTTCAAGCCGTCAAATCAAGGATTTCGTCCTTTCCCTCGGAATGGATATCTGCGGAATCGCCGATATGGAGCGGTTTGCAACATCTCCTCCCGGCCGTCACCCGCGCGACGTGCTGCCCGGCTGCAAGTCCGCCGTTGTTTTCGGGGTTAAGCTGCTTGACGGCGTTGTTCAGGCAAATTTCCGCGCGTTTGAGGACGGACGGAACGACCTCAAGGGCATATACGGCACCTACGGCTACACGATGCTGCCGAATTTCGAGCTTACATATGTGTGCTACGCCGTCGCGAGGTTTATCGAGTCCAAAACGGGCGCGATTGCCACTCCCTGCTCAACGGGGCCGATGACAAACGGCGCGCAGGTCAGCATACGCCACGCGGCCGTTGCGGCGGGTCTCGGTGAATTCGGCTATATGAGTATTGTGCTAACACCGGAATTCGGCCCGCGCGTGCGCTTCGGCGTTGTGCTGACGACGCTGGAGCTTGAGCCCGACCCCATGTACTCCGGCAAAAAGCTGTGTGACCCGGAAAAATGCGGCGTGTGCGCAAAGGTCTGTCCCACCTGCTCGATAAAGCCCTACGGTCAGGGCGAGCTTTTACATGTCGAGATGGGCGGCCGCGAATTCGAGTACACGCGCGTGCATTTTACGAACTGCCGAAAGGCGCTTCAGGCAATGACAAAGGATACCGGCGGCCGTGAGGATTATCTGCCGCAGGAGGATCCGACTATGCAGGATTATATTGAAGCGGAGATGAAAATGCCGATTGACGGAATGGGCTTGCAGCATATACCGTCCTGGAACTGCGGAAAGTGCCAGACCTACTGTCCGGCCGGCAACTGGGGCAAGGCGTTTATAGCAACAGGCCTGAGCCGAGGCCCCGCAACACAGTATAAGGATGCGCAGCCGGAGTAGATTTGCTGTGCGAGGCGGTGCGGGGTGAAAACCGCGCCCGGATAACCCGCACCGCAACCGCAGTGCCGCTCCCCCGGAGAGGCGGGGATTGAAACTTTGTTGACTCGAAGGACGTTGACGAGAGCAATCGTCGCTCCTCAGATGAGGAGCGTGGATTGAAATGGCGGAAACGAACAGTGGACGCACAAATATGTCTTTGCACCATCCTTGGACGCAGCCGCAAGCACGCGAGGCACTGCGGCTGCGCGGCGTAAAAACCGGTCAAGCTTCGGCTTGCCGTTTGGCGCGTCGAATGCAAATATTTTGCCGAAAAAATACTTGCATTTTTTTTCGCGTTGTGCTATTATAGGCAAGGCTTTTACTTCAGGCATAGCTTTTATACTAGCGGGGGCATAAATTATGCAGCTGGGATGTGTTACCTTAGACTCCGCAAATGCTGAAGAACTCGCGGATTTTTATCAAAAGCTATTGGGCTTGACAACACGGTTTACAAACACGGACGACGGCGTGAAGTTCGTAGGACTGACGGATGAAGCAAAGGGCTTGATACTGCTTTTTCAGGAAGACGGCAGCTATGTAAAGCCTGTGTGGCCGACCGAGCAAGGTCAGCAGCAGCAAATGGCGCACTTGGATTTCTTTTCTGAAGATTTGGAGAAGGACGTCAACCACGCGCTTGCTTGCGGCGCAAAGCTTGCGCAAACGCAGTATTCAGATAAATGGAGAGTAATGCTTGACCCGGCCGGTCATCCATTTTGCATTGAGAGGCTGTCATAAGGCCGGGGCGCACGGACTTTTGCGTAGTCCGCAATACGGAGAGGTATCGAAGTGGTCATAACGGGGCTGACTCGAAATCAGTTTGGGCGCAAGCCCACGTGGGTTCGAATCCCACCCTCTCCGCCAGCAGGGGCGCTCTGAAAAAGATGCACCCCCGAAAAACCCGCTAAACAGCGGGTTTTTCGGCATTCTAAGGGCAAAATTCCGACCTCTCGTTTTATGGATACCAAAAGCCTGATTTTGGCTTGCGAGATATTGAACTTCTCGGGATAAGACAAAATCTAAAAATCAAATACAAACCAAGTGAAATCCCGTTGGACGTCAAAATCCAGCGGGATTTTTGCGTTCAAGGAGTCCTGCTAACAAAAGTCAATAGTAGTGGCACATGTATTCCGCGTCGCAACGCACGACAGCAAAAGCGGCTTCACACAAGTAATATTTCAGAAAGCGGGTGCCGGATTTGATGAGGCGGGTGTTTTGGCCTCAAAGGTGCCGGACTAATGCTGCGTCCACGCAGGCCCGGCGTACTTCGCCAAAACGGGGTGGTCGGGAAAACGGTTAATGTCGCCGACCTCGGCAAGTATTCCCGCCGAGTAGACCGCGCCGATGCCGGGAACGGAGGCCAAGATATTCGGAATGTTCCCGACCT
>JAISTA010000232.1 GCA_031272845.1 Oscillospiraceae bacterium | reverse complement strand
GCGGGCTTCGGCGCAAAATTCTATGATCCTCAGCTCAGAATAAAGTCCAAAACCCTGTCGGAAGCGGCGCTTAAATCCGTTCGCCGCCGCCGCAATCTTGCCGAGGAAACGCGCGTTTTGTACGTCGCGATGACGCGCGCGCGGGAAAAGCTGATACTCGTCGGAGCGGGACGGGACATTTCCCGGCTCGCGCAAGGCTCCGCCGTGGGCGGCTCCGCGTCGTCCTTTGCGGAGCTGCTTTTGCCGCTCGATCTGACAACCGCCGAAACGCAGCACATCTCTGATTCAGACGCGGAGGCGCTTTTTGCCGAAACGCCCGCGTTTCATTCCGCTCAGTTCTCCGCCGCGCCGGCGGAGAATGTGCCGCCCTCAGCCGCGCTTGCGGAGTTTGCGTATCCTCACGAAAAAGAAACGCTTCTGCCGTCCAAGCTTACGGTTACGGAGGTTCTTTCCTGGCGCGGCACGGCGGGCGCGGAGGACGAGGGCACGCCGCTGTATGCGCCCGCCGCGAACGCGGAGGACATGCCTCTGCCGCGTTTTATGCCGGAAGCAGACGCGAAAAGCGCGGCCTCGCGCGGGTCTGCCGTGCACAAATTCCTGCAATTTGTTGACCTTTCGGCACAGCTCACAATAGACGGACTGCGGGCGGAGGCCGAGCGGCTTTTGTTCGAGGGCGTTTTGTCTGAGGACGAAAAAAACGCGGTAGATTTCCGAAAGGCCGCCGGCTTTTTCGTGTCAAACCTTGGCCGCAGGCTCGTTTCGGCGCACCTTTCGGGTGAAGCGGTGTGGCGCGAGCTGAAGTTTTCACGGCTTGTGCCCGCGTCGGAGGTATACCCGGAGACCTGCTCCGGAGACAAGATTTTGCTGCAGGGCGTTATTGACTGCGCCTTTTGCGAAAACGGAAAGCTCGTTTTGCTGGACTTCAAGACAAACCGCGTCGCGTCGCCGGACGCGGAGCGCGAAATCAGGCGGCACTACGCGAGCCAGCTGCGGCTGTACGGGCAGACGCTTGAGGAAATGACGGAGCTGCCCTGCGGGGAGCGGGAGCTGGTGTTGTTGGATTTGGATTAGGGGGGAGCGGAAGCGTTTGCGGCGTTGTTTGTGTTCTTTGCTACGGAAACCTGGAGGCGGGAACGAAAAGTTCTCTGTTTGGGGCGGGGTGCGGTGTTTGGAATAGGGACTCGGCTGCTTTTCGGCTCACTGCAGAAGCGCCTACGCGGCGGGCGGTTACTTTTTCCGGTTCGCCGGACATCGTCCCCAAAAAGGGGCGACTTCTTTTAGAAAGAAGCAAATCTTTTTTTATGCCGGGCTACGGCGCTGCTGCAATGTAGTCCCTGCCCACACCGCGCAAAGTGCGGTGGTTGCGGCGAATGCTTCAGCACCGCCGCACGCAGGGGCGAAGCCTGTCCGGCGCTAAAGACTTAGGTTAGGCTGCATGTGTGCGCGAGGTGCGGTGGGGGTGGTTACCGGAAGGACGGTGCTGCTACGATCGCTGACGCACATTGTGCTGGAGATTGGTGCGTGTCCCGACGCGGCGATTGTTGTGGTGGCGGTAGGTGCGTCCTGCCGGTGCGGGTATATCCCCGCTGCCACACCGTTTCCGTAGGGGACGGCGTCCTCGACGTCCCTTGTTTGGTTTGCCGCCGCGTTTTGCGTTAGGCGGCGTCACCGCATGGCGTGAGTGCGACGGGTGCGTCTGTCTGCCTCCGCGCTTTGCGCGTCGGGACACGCGGGGGTGGTAGTTGTTGTTAGATTTCGGGCGGATTGTGCTGTAGGGGACGCTGCCCTCAGCGTCCCGTGCGTATATTGCTCGGTTTTGGTGTTTTTTAGCACAAATGTTGTGGCCTCGTTGTTCCCTGCGTCTATTGTTAGGTAGCGATGGTTCTAAAACGGCAATGTTGTGGTTTCGGAGCGGGACGCTGAGGACACCGTCCCCTACGGAAATCCTGCGCCCTCGGTGCACAAGCACGACCACGCGGTAGGCAAAGTCCTAAAAACTTGTTCGCCTAAACCGCTGAACAAAAAAAGCGCGGGACAACTCTGTTGTCCCGCACCTTGCTGTTATATTTCAGTCTACCGCGCCTTCTTCCCCGCGAAAAAGAACCCGAACACCGCACCGCAGCCTCCGCCTACAACGTGCGCCCAGTGCGCGATGTTGTCCTGACGGAACAGACCCTCGGCAATCTCCTTTCCCATAAACAGCGCCAAAACAGCGATTGCGGTAACCGGGATTTTGCCGGCGCGGATGTTTACGTAGGAGGCGAGCACAATCAGCATAAATAGTATGCCGCTCGCGCCGCACATAATAACGCGCGTGTAAAACAGCGCCGTAAACAGCCCTGTCACAAACGCGCAAACCACCATCATAAACAGCAGGCGCGAGCTGCCGTAGCGCGACTCAACAGCGGGGCCGAGCGCGAATATCAGCAGGAAATTGTTGATGAAGTGCGCAAAATCCGCGTGCATCAGCGGATGCGTGAAAAAGCTCAGATACATTTTCGGGCTGAGCCAGGAGATATACCGAACAGACATAAACGTGCGCAGTCCGGGAAACGGGTACGCCAAAAGCAAAAACGCGAGCGACAGCACCGCAAAGCCGATAATAACAGGCGAATTAATGTCCAGTGTGACAGTTGTTCTGTTGGAATTTCTCATATGCGTAAAACGGCGGCCGCCGCTTCTTAGAACGCGCGGCGGCCGCTAAGCTCCTGTGTCTGCGCTACTGTGCGCAGTTTTCGATATTTGCCGAAATGTCCTTAATCGCCTTATTGTAGTCGGGCGATTTTTTTATGGAATTTTCAACGTTTCTAACGGCGTTCAGCACCGTTGAGTGGTCTCGTCCGGAGAACAGAGCGCCGATTTCGTTCATAGTCAGGTTCGTGTACTTGCGGATCAGGTACATCGCGATATGCCGGCCCTTAGACAGACTTCTGTGCCGCAGCGGGCCGCGCAGCTCCGTCTCCTCAAGCGAGAAAAACTGCGCCGTCTGCGTTATGATAAGCTCGGCCGTGATCTGGTGCTCCTTATCGTGCACCAGCGCGCGTATGCGCTTTTCGACCTCCTCGATTGAGAGCGATTCCGCGCCGACAAGTCCGTACAGCGCGTACACGGAGCGCACGGCGCCCTCAAGCTGCCGGATATTTGCCGTAAGGTGCTCGGCAAGGTACTCCGCAACGTTTTGCGGCAGGGGGAACGCCAGATCGGCCGCGATATTTTTGACGATCGCAAGGCGCGTTTCATAGTCAGGCTTTGAAATGTCCGCCAAAAGTCCGCTTGAAAAGCGGGAGCGCAGCCTGTCCTCCAGCGTCATAATCTCGTTCGGCGGACGGTCCGCCGTAAACACAATCTGCGCGCCGTGCTCGTACAGCGCGTCAAACGTGTGGAAGAATTCCTCCTGCGTCTGCTGCTTTCCGGCGATGAACTGAACGTCGTCCATCAAAAGCATGTCGGCGCGGCGGTATTTGTCCCGCAAAACGGTTTGGCTTCCCGCCTGAATCGAGGCGACCAGGTCGTTTGTAAATTCGTCGCCCTTTATGTAAATTATGCGCGTTTTCGGTCTTGCCTGCAAAGCCTTGTTGCGTATCGCGCGCAAAAGGTGCGTTTTTCCGAGGCCTGAATTGCCGTAAATAAACAGCGGGTTAAATTCGGAGGTTCTGTTGTTCGCAACGGCAAGCGCGGCCGCGTGGGCATACTGGTTCGACTTGCCGACGACAAAGCGCTCAAAGGTATACTTGTCCTGCTCCTTGGATTCGCCCTTTTTGTTCTGGTCGTAGGTTATCTTATCCTGCGGGGAAAGCACCGTGACCTCTTTGCCGGGCGGCACGACCGCGCGGACCGCCCCGCGCAGCTGGTCTATGTATTTAGAGCCGATATACTCCGCCTTATACTCGTCGGAGCAGTAAAACACGATCGACTCTTGCGTTATTGCGTAAATTTCACATAAATTGAAAAAAGAATCGACAGAAAGCTCTCCGATAAGATTCGTAAGTTGTTTTTTTACCTGATTCCATAGCTCTGTTTCCGCTGACATTTCATCTACCTGCTTTTTATATTTCCATTACGCTTAGAACGTATTTAACGCATTTACAATTTATTAATATAATAAGTATATATGAAAAACGGCTCCGTGGCAAGTACTCAAAAAAATTTTTTTCGCCGGACTTTTCATCTCTTCCATATTTCGGCATGTTTTTCGTCCCGATTATCCTATAATGTATCTAAGTAATCATCGAACACAACATCTTGATTTTTTTGGAGCGCGGAATGCCGGCAGCACCTATCGAGCAAAAACCTTCTGTCAAAAACAAAATAGTATATCTGCCTATCGCGCGAATCGCGGCTACCGAGCTTCGCGGAGGACCCGAAGCGGGCAGATTTATATACGACCTGACCTCCTCCGTGCGGCGCTACGGCATTATCACGCCCGTATGCGTCAGACGAGCTCCCCTCGCGCTTCCGCCGAAATTCGAGCTTGTATCCGGGCGGCGGCGGCTTCAGGCCGCGCGGCTTGCGGGTCTCAGCGAAATTGCGGCGATAATACTCGACATTTCGGACGAGGAGGCCGCCGCAATCTCCGTGATTGAAAACCTCCAGCGGTACAGCCCGGACTTTACGGAGGAGGCCGCCGCGATAGACGAGCTGCGCTCCCGCTTCGGCTATTCGCAGGAGCAGACTGCCGCCTTGCTGGGGCTTTCGCAGTCCGCCGTCGCAAACAAGCTGCGGCTTTTGCGCCTGCCGGACGACTGCCTTGCGACGATCCGCGACGCAGGGCTTTCCGAGCGGCACGCGCGCGAGCTTTTGCGCCTGCCGGAAAACAAGCTGCGCTCAGAGGTGCTGTCCGTTATGATAACGCGCGACCTCACCGTTGCGGAATCTGAGACGCTGATAGACAAGATTTTAGAGCACATATCAAAGCCGGACTCAACCGGAGAGCCCGCAAGCCAAACGGACGGCGAAAATGAGGACAAATATAATCCCGAATACGCAGAGGATTTCGCGCGGGACACGGCGGAGCTGCTGGGCTTTTTCGAGCCGGAGCCCGAGCCGCAGCAAAAGCTGGCCTTTGCGCAGATAAATCCGCAGTTTTACATAAACACAATCGAGCAGGGCGCGGAGACAATGAGAAAGGCGGGCTTTTGGGTCGAGGTGAGCCGGCGGGCGCGGGGAGACGAGGAGGAGGAGATCACGGTGAGGATTCGGAGGCCTTCGGTATGAGCGGGGGGTTTCGACTTTGCGGCGGGGTTGGTGTTCTTTGATACGCCAATCTATCGGCGGGAACGAAAAGTTCTCTGTTTGGGGCGGGGTGCTATGTTTGTAATAGGGACTGGGCTTCTCTTCATTGCGAAGCAAAAGCGCCTACGCGGCGGGCGGTTACTTTTTCCGCTTCGCCGGACATCGTCCCCAAAAAGGGGCGACTTCTTTTCTCTTGAGAAAAGAAGCAAAATCGCTTTATGCCGGGCTACGGCGGTG
>JAISTA010000231.1 GCA_031272845.1 Oscillospiraceae bacterium | reverse complement strand
GGCGCGTATGCCGAGGATGATCTCCTTAATAACCCGCGCGCGGTTTTGGATATTGCCGCCGTAGTCGTCTGTTCGGCGGTTTGTGTACGGCGACAGGAACTGATTCAGGAGATAACCGTGCGCGGCGTGAAGCTCAACGCCGTCGATTCCGGCCTTGTAGCAGCGCTCGGCCGCGTCTGTAAACTCCTGCACAAGCCGCTCAATTCCGCGCCGGCTCATCGCGATACACGGGCTTTCGGTTACGGGGGAGATTATTCCGGAGGGAGTCGGCAGCGGATAACCGCCGTTAATCTCGTAAAACGACTGCCGGCCCGGGTGGTGCAGCTGACAGAATATCGCCCCGCCGTAGTAATGCACGTCGTCGGCAAGCGCGCGCAGACCCGGAATGCAGTCGTCCTTTGCGGCCGAGGTCTGCCGGGGCATCATAACGGCGGTGTTGTGGTTGACGCGCGTGACCTCGTTGATGATCAGTCCGCAGCCGCCCTTTGCGCGTTCTGAAAAATAAGCGCGCTCGTTCTCGCCGACGGTTCCGTCCGGGTTTGCCGTGGCGGAGCCCATCGCGCCCATAACGACGCGGTTGCGAATTGTGAGTGTTCCGATTTTTATCGGAGAAAGTAGGTTTTCATAGCTCATCTGTTGTGATGCTCCTGCAAAATAGCGGTTTTAGGCCGCAAAAAATATAAGCCGGCCGAAAAATCAGCGGCAAATTGACGTATTAAATATTCGGCGCAGTCCTCGCGCCGTTACGGTTAGAAAAGTGCGCGGACCGCGCCGCGCGGCAAAACAACGCCGCCGCAATAAGCTATACATATGTATAGTGTGGGCGGTTTTGCCTGAAAAATGCGGAGTCAGGAAGCGAATTACTTTACCTCAGCCCCGCCCCATTCAACAACGGTAAATCCGACCCGCTCAAACCCCTCAAATATCTGCGGTTCAACGTCAATCGGCTTTTCCAGCGGCTTGTACGCCATAAACACGCGCAAAACGCTGTCCGGCGCAGGTGTAATGTCCAGCACCGCGCCGTCTGTATACGCCGCGCCCTGGAACGAAATCAGGTTGTACGCGTTATCCTGCATTTGCGGCAGCCAGTAGACAATGAACTCGTTGTATTCGCGCGGCGTAAGCCCTATAGCGGCAAGCGTCTCCTGCAAAAACTCGGCGGTGTCCGCGCCGGGAACGACGAAGCCCTGCGAGAAGTCATACTCCGCGTTCTGCATGCCCTCCCAATAAAGGTAGGAATATTCTCGCCCGTCAGCGCGGTTAATCAGAGTGCCGTCCGGAAACGCGGTGACGTTCCACCCGGTATTATAGGCGGGGTAAGTTGCGGTAAGCTTGCCGTCGAGAGTGAGCCGGACGGAAACGTCGGTTTGCTCCTGAGGGTAGAGGTAGATTACGGGCTTTTCAGGTGCCGGCAGTTCCGTTGCAGTCGGTGTCGGCTCAACTACCGGCTTACACGACGCGGCGGTCACGCACAGAGCGGCAAGGAGCAGTATTGATAGGCTTCGCTTCGTCCGGCGCATGGAGGTACTCCTTTTAGTGTGTACAGATAAAGTTTTGGCAGGTGCTGCGAAAAAGATGCGTTTTGTCTTTGGGGGATTTTCAATTAGTATGTTCTCTCACACAGAGTCAACTTTTTTAGTGAAAAGTGAAGAGTGAAGAGCGAAAAGTACAAACTTGCCCTTCAAAATATGTGCGAAGCACACCTTTTCTCTTCTCTTTGCACTCTTCTCTTTTCACTCTTGCCGCAAGGCAAGTTTGGAGCAGGATACGGGAATCGAACCCGTGTGTTCAGCTTGGGAAGCTGACATTCTGCCATTGAACTAATCCTGCAAAACTCGCTTTTGTGTCCGCTTCGCCGGGACACAAAAGCGTTTGATTCGGTATTCCATATGTCAGGCAAAGCCCGACATGTGGAATTTATTGGATTTATCGCGCTGCCGCGCAGGTGGTTTGGTCGGAGGTGTGCTATACTCGTGAAATTGCGGCGGGTTTCTGTAGGGGCGGCAGCCTGCCGTCTGCTGTGTATCGGTTCATTAAAGCGGGGGGGCAGGTGTGCCCTGCCGGCCTGCCGGGGCGATTACTCGCGCGGGTGGCGGGTGGTGTGCAGATGCAGGCTGCCGCGGTTGGTCTTGCTCCGCTCGGCATTGCGTGTTTTTTGTAATATACGCCTAAAAAATATTATTATCTTATGAAAAATATATCACTTTACGCGCGTTTTGTCAAGGCTCGCCTATTGACTTTGCTTGTGTGTTTTGCTATAATTATTGCGTAGTTCAAAGGCGTTTAGAAGAACTACACATTAAAAACAGGTATATTAAAGTAAAGGCGGGTACAAAGAGTATGAAAACCTATGAAATGACGCGTGAAATTTTTAACAAATGCTCCGGAAACCAGATGAGAGACATCTTCATTTCAGAAGTTCAGGTAGAAAACGATGAAGACTTCGACGAAATTGTAAAGCCTTTTACCGAGGGCACCGACGTTATGTGCGAAAAGTATGTCGGCAACGGCGTGGTGACGTTTGAGATAGTTGCAAGCGGCGTAAAACAGCGCATAAGCTTTTCAGAATAAGTAGGCGCGCCATTTTGGCGCACGCCTGAAAAAGGAGCGGCCGCATGACCGAATTGTCTGAAAATCCGGCAAAAAACGCCCTGCCGGCCGCAGCCGGAGCAAAGCAGCACGTTTACTACTTTGACTGGCTGCGGCTATTGGCGTTTGTCTGCGTGGTGCTTCATCACCTTTTTTTGCAGGCGACAAGCAGCCGCGGGTATCCGCTTATGGCCATTCCGCTTACGTTTGCGCGGCACATTAACAACGCGATTTTCTGGTGCGTAACAGGCTATCTGATGTTATCCTCGGAAAAAACGCGCGACATAAAGACGTTTTACAAGGCAAAGGCCCTGCGCCTTTTGCTGCCGTTTGTCGTGTGGCAGCTTTTGTACTGGTTCATTAATATTTTTATTTGGAAAAGGGACGGGGCGTTTTCGTCGGTATTTGTGAGCATAAGCGCATACCATCTTTGGTTTTTGCAGTATCTCATCGCGCTGTCGATTTTTGCGCCCTTTGTTAAACGAATCATCGACGACGCTTCGACAAGGGCGTTGGTGCTTTTGCTTGCGGTCTGCGTAATAATGCGGCTTTTGCCGAACGATTTGAGGCGACTGTATCCTAGATTTGTGCTTTTGTTTAACCTGGATTTTCTGTCGGAATGGTTTGTGTACATTCTTCTCGGTTATCTTCTGGCAAAATGCAGTATAGGAAAAAAGCTCACGGCGGTTATATACGCCGCTGGAAGCTGCGCCGCAGCAGCACTGCTGATTATATACTTTATTCAGCGCAATGCGGAGTCACTGCCTGAAACGCCGATTTGGATGGACAGGATTAATGTTATTGTGCTGGCGCTGGCCTCCGCGATTGTGCTTTTCGCGAAAAATCACCTGAACATTAAATGCGCTCCAATAAAGCTCCTGGCTGAGCTTTCCTTCGGCGGATACCTAATACACGTATTCTTTCTGGATTTATGGAAGCAGCTATGGGGCGCGCCGTTCGGCACTGTTACCGCATACTTTCGTCTAGGTCTGACGGTTGTATGCAGCCTTGCGGTTGTGTTCGTCATACGCAGGATAAAATATCTTAGGGCAATTTGCTGAATATATAGTTAATCAACTATACACACGTTTTTCTAAAGGAAGAACAAAGGATAAAACATAAATATGCAGGGCAAATACAAAATAGGCGACGTTGCGAGAATACTCGGAATTTCAGCCGATCTGATACGGTACTATGAGGAAAAGGGCGTTGTTTCCCCTGAAAAGGATCCGTCAAACAAGTACCGGTATTACGATACCTGGGACATTAACTACCTGATCGACTGCCTGTGGTATAAAAACTACGGCTTCTCGATTGAAAACGTGGCCCAAATGGTGTCTACCTACACCTATCCGTCGCTTCTTGAGGCGCTTGAGAACAAGACTGACGAAATCCGTGACGAGATTCGCCGCAAGGAGCTTTTACTGCAGCGAATCGAGAAGTTCCGCGAGCGGCTATCGACGACGCGCAGTCTTGTCGGCGACTTTGAGATAGTCACGAATCAGCCGTTTTATTACTATATAAACCGCCACAACTCCGAGTACGACGACAATATCGTTCTGCGTGAGCTTTCGCGCAAATGGCTCAAGTATATGCCCTTTACAAGGCGCTATTTCGAGATAAGCCGCGACGCGCTTGCCGGAGGAGACGACGAGTATGTCTGGGGCTTTTCGGTTGCGCCGCAGTATGTCGAGGCGTTTAATATAGACGTTGCGCGTCCCGTTGCGCAAATGCCGGAAACGCTTTGCGTGCACTCCGCCTTCAAGAGCGCGGGGCTTGACAGATTTTCAGCCCACAAGCTGAACTTTCTCCTTCAATACGCCGAGGAAAACGGCTATACGCCGACAAGAAACGCGTTCGGAAACCTCGCCTGCTCCGTCCTTGAGGACGGCGTTCAAACCGGGTATTTTGAGGCGTGGCTGCCCGTGACAAAGGCGGAGTAAGCAGGCGGAATCGGCAAAGCAAGTCGGAATTTGAAAGGCCATTAGCATGAAAACAAAAGAACAGATTTTGGAGTTTATTGAAAAACAAAAGGTCGCCTTTATTGCGTCTGTAGATGAAGACGGGTTTCCGAATATAAAAGCTATGCTTATGCCGCGAAGGATAGCTGGGAATTGTTTCTATTTCAGCACAAATACATCGTCTATGCGGGTTGCTCAATATGAGAAAAATGAAAAAGCAAGCATTTATTTTTTTAACAAAGGACGCTTTCGGTATAAAGGGATAATGATTGTCGGCAAAATGGAAGTGCTTACGGATGAAGAAACAAAGAAGGGAATCTGGCGAACCGGTGATACTATGTTTTACAAACGCGGTGTTACAGACCCCGATTATTGTGTCTTGCGCTTCACGGCAATCATGGGCAGATATTACTGCGATTTGAAAACAGAAGATTTTGAAATGTAAATTCTATTAAAGCAAAGGCAAAATTAACACAGGCGTAAGCTCCGTGATTATTTTGCGGTGCGGCAGGGACGCAAGTCCGGCAAATTTGATTTGCAGAGCCCAATGAACAGAGAAGCGCTCAATGAATATTACGCACTCAAATACAATATCCGCCGCCGATTACAACGCGCTGCGCGAAGCTGTCGGCTGGGGCGTTTTGCCCGCAGAGCAGGCGCAGCGCGGAATTGACGGGAGTACATTTGTTGTCGCCGCGTCTGACGCCGGACACGCTGTCGGTGTTGCCCGGGTTTTGTACGACGGCGGCTCCGCCGCGCTCATTAAGGATGTTATTGTACTGCCGGAATATCAGCGGCGGGAAATAGGCACAGAGCTAATGAACCGCGTTATGGAGTTCCTGCGCGGACAGCTTAAACCGGGCTGGCACATACTGATTGACCTCAGCGCCACTAAGGGAAAAGAGCCGTTTTATGAAAAATTCGGCTTTGAGCTGCGCCCGAATGAGCGGTTCGGAGACGGAATGGCTATGTGGATAGGGGATAAAGCATAGCGTTTTTTGATTGTACTTCCGCCAACGGTATGCTGCCATTGAGCGAGGTTTTTCGGCAAACCGGAATTTGAGGAGGCTGACGCAGTGGGGCATTTAGGTTTTTCCTATATTGGACTGATTTTTGTCGTAATGCTTATAATTCCGAACCTTTTTTGGACTAAAAATCAGCCTGAAAAATACGATTCTCACGGTGAGAATAAAATCCTGCAAATGTTCGAGCGTGCCGGACAGGTTCTCGTCGTCTGCATATCGCTGATTTTTTCCGATTTTAATATTCGGCCCTATTCCTCGCGGACGCTGTGGCTTGCGGCGGCGGCGATTTGTATGCTGCTGTATGAGGGCTGGTGGGTCAGATATTTCAGGAGCAAGAAAACGCTATCCGATTTTTACAGCAGTCTTTTCGGTATACCTCTGGCGGGTGCAACGTTGCCGGTTGCGGCTTTTTTGCTTCTCGGCATATACGGCAAGGTCGTTTGGCTTATAATTGCGGCGGCACTCCTGGGTGTCGGGCATATTGGCATTCATCTGCAGCACAGCAGGAACATAGAGGTATAAATTCCGGTTTGAATAAGCTAATACGAAAGCTA